>JAZURK010000225.1:0-7108 GCA_045606165.1 Christensenellaceae bacterium | reverse complement strand
TTGCATATCACTCTTCGCATAGCGAAGAATATCGCTCATTGCGTAGCAATGAATATCGTTACAAAAAAACGGCTCGTGTGAGCCGTTTTTAGTTTGCATTAAAATATGATTATCGTTGCTATTATAATTAAAAGTAAAACTGCTAGGGTAGTGAAAACCTTAAGTTTAGCGTGTTTAAATAAAACGCGCCATACTTTAAAACTATCAACAAACGCCCTAAAGTGACTGCGTTTATCTACGTCGTCAGTCTTGTCTTGATAAACGGTTTCGATAGGAACTTCAATAAACGGTATATTGTTTTTGTTAAAGATAATTAAACAGTTCATTTCGTATTCAAACCTATCGCCCGCTACGTCGTAAAGCGGTTTTAAAAGTTTATACGAAAACGCCCTTAAACCCGTTTGTGTGTCGGTAATTTTTATTCCGTATAAAATCTTGAATAAAAAGCGGGTAGAAACGTTGCCTAACTTACTGCGTTTAGGTACGTGTTTAAGCGAGAAGTTTCTTGTGCCTAAAATAAGCGAATCGTAATTCTTTTTGGCTTTTTCTATACAGTTAATCACGTCTTTAGCAACGTGTTGACCATCGCAGTCCGCCGTTGCGAAAACGGTATCAAAGGAATAATTTTTAATGCAATAGGTATAAGCCGTTTTTAAAGAATAGCCTTTGCCACGGTTAGTTCTGTTATTTAAAATGGTAATATTTTGTATTAAAGATAATTCCTTAAAAACTTTATTGTATTTTTTAGGGCTACCGTCGTTTATTACTATAATTTCATCAATACCGCTACTTAATAATTCTTTAGCGTATGATATTAAATAAATAGGTGGCTCGTAAGCGGGTATTATTACTACCGATTTAATTTTTTCAGGCATTTAACACTCCTCAATAGCAAAATTAATTGCTTTTTTCATAATTTCTATTTCAAATTCCCTGCCGTTTAGTATTTCACCGTCAATGCAAACGTCGAAAGGCTTATCAGAATAAAGTTTTACTTTTTTAGCCCTTTTATATACCAAAAGTTTATCAAATCTTTTATCGTCAAGGTGTTTTCCAAGTTCGTATTGCTTAATAAGTCTTAAAAGGGTGAATACCGAAACTTGTTTAACTAAACAAAATTCTAATAATCCGTCGTCTAAACAAAATCTTGGCGCGCAAAAATACTTACCGCCAACGTAACCGCCGTTAGCTACAGAGGAGAGAAGTAACTTGCCGTCTGGATTTATTACTTCGCCGTCAACTTCTACGGTAATATTATTTTTCATACCGGTGAAAAGCCCGCGTATAACACCGCGAAGGTATGGGTTTTTACCGCCTTTTTTCTTGATTTGGTTAGCGTACTTTGCTACTTTTGCCTCAAAACCATAGTTGCATACGTTAATGCTATAATTGTCGTCACCAACTTTGATAACGTCGATTTTCTTGTTTTTAGCGTTTAAAATCTTTTCAACGTTGTTATAAAACTCTAAAGAACCAATAGATTTAACAAAATCATTACCACTACCGCAAGGGTATACGCATACGCTAGCGTTATTATATTTTATCGCACCACTAACTACTTCGTTAATAGTTCCGTCGCCACCGCAAGCGTAAAATCGGATTTCATCGTTAGGGTGTTTTTCAGCATAGTGCTCAACGAAATTAGTAGCGTCCTTTTCTTCAATAGTTTTATGTATGGAAATATCGTATTTATCCATAAAAGGAGTTATCAAAGCAACCGCTTTATCATATATATTAACTTTTCCTGCGTGTGGATTTATTATAAAAACGTGTTTCATTTTGACTCCTTTTGTAACTTCGTATATTAATTGTATTACAATTTAATTAAATAATCAACCCTATTTTAAATAATAAATAAATTTTTCAAAAAATTTTCAAAAAAACTCTTGACAAAATGGTATATCTAATATATAATAATGATAATCATTATCACTTATTTAAAGGACGGTAACTATGCGAGAGAGTAAACAGCGCGACGTTGTGTATAAAGTGGTGCACGAAAGTTACGACCACCCCGATGCTGAAACGGTGCTTTTAAGGTGTAAAGAACTTATGCCTACGATTAATTTGGCAACGGTGTATCGCAATTTAAAAATGCTATCAAGCGAGGGCTTAATTAAAAAGATTAGTTTAACTTCGGGGGATAGGTTTGACACTACTACGGTAAGTCACGCGCACTTTAAGTGTAACAAATGTGGAAAATTTTTTGATATTCAAGAAATCCCCCTTGACAAAATTGAAAATTCGTATTATAACGGAGTAGGGGAAATATCTAGCGCCGAAATAATTTTATTAGGCGTTTGCATAGACTGTAAGAGTCAATTAAATTAAGCAATTAGGGTAAAACCCAATCAAATATATTAAAAGGAGAAATTTTATGGAACTTAAAGGTACAAAAACCGAAAAAAATTTATGGGAAGCATTTGCAGGCGAAAGCCAAGCGCGTAACAAATATACATACTTTGCAAGCGTTGCTAAAAAACAAGGCTACGAACAAATTGCTGAAATCTTTTTAAAAACTGCTGAAAACGAAAAAGAACACGCTAAAATGTGGTTCAAACATTTAGGTGAACTTGGCGATACTGCCCAAAACCTTAAAGCCGCTGCTGCAGGTGAAAACGAAGAATGGACTTCTATGTACAAACGTATGGCAGAAGAAGCAGAAGAAGAAGGCTTTACCGTTATCGCTGCACAATTCCGCGCAGTTGCTAACATTGAAAAAACTCACGAAGAAAGATACCAAGCCCTTCTTAAAAACGTTTTAGAAGAAAAAGTATTCGAAAAAACTGACGTTACCGTTTGGGAATGCAGAAACTGTGGTCACCTTCATATCGGTTTAAAAGCACCTAAAGTTTGCCCTGTATGCGCTCATCCAGAAAGTTACTTCGAAGTTAGAAAAGAAAATTATTAAAAATAAAAGGTCCAATTTCGAAGTGAAGTTGGACCCTTTTATTTTTACGTCATACTTGATATTTTTTAAATACTGTGTTATAATTATTTAACTATGTTAAACGGCGTTATTATTGTAAACAGATATTGTAAGATTTCCGCAATGAAAAATCAAGCGGAAAGGCTTAAAACTGAATTTGAATTAAAGGGTGTAAACGTTAAAATTATAGATAATGGATATAACTTTTTTATCTCAAAGAACGGCTCTATCAACTCTAGTCTTTTAGATATTGATTTTTGCTTGTTTTTAGATAAAGATAGATACACCGCCGACGCTTTAGAAAAATTGGGCGTAAGGGTGTTTAATCCGTCTAGTTCAATAGTCGTTTGCGACGATAAGGCTTTAACTTACTTAAGTCTAGTAAATAACGGCGTTAATATGCCAAAAACTTTGCCGTCGCCACTCAATTATACGGCTACGGAAGTTACGGGCGAAGAAGTTGATGAAATCGCTAAAGTTTTAGGCTATCCCGTAGTTGTAAAGTTAAGTTACAGTTCTATGGGTAAAGGTGTGTTTTTAGCAAACGACAAACAAGAACTTTTAGCGCTTGCTAACAAGTACAAAACTCAACCTAAAATTTATCAAGAGTTTATTTCTTCAAGTTACGGTAAAGACGTAAGAATTATCACGGTAGGTAAAAAATATCTTTGCGGTTACGAAAGAAATTCAGGCGGTAGCGATTTTCGTTCAAACGTGGCGCTTGGTGGAAACGGCGTTAAAATCACGCCTACTAAAGAATTTATTGATTTAGCCGAAAAGGTGGCTACGCTACTTAACCTTGATTATATGGGAATCGACCTTATGTATGGTAAAAACGGCGAGCCGATACTTTGCGAAGTTAACTCAAACGCGTTTTTCGAAATGGCGGAAGAAATTACCGGCGTAAACGTAGCTGAAAGTTACGTTAATCACATAATAAAAACTGTTAAGGAGGACTAATCCAATGATTATTGATAATATTTCTAAAATGGAAAGATACGCTTATATTCCAGGTGTACAAAAAGCAGTTGATTTTTTAAAAAACACGGATTTAAACTCGCTTGAAAAGGGCACAATTGATTTAGGTGACGGTCACTGTGTTAAAGTAATGTTTTATGATACTAAACCTATTCCTGACGACGACGTTTCACTTGAGGCGCACAGAAATTATTTAGACCTTCAAATGACTTTCGGCGGGGAAGAAACAATGTATTTCCAAGCCATTGATTTAGGTGAAGACGATAAGCCTTACAATGCTGAAAAAGATATTGAATTTTTCAAGACGTCTTGGACTCATCAAGTAGTTTTAAATCCTGACAATTTCGCGCTTATTTTCCCTAACGATTTACACGTTGGCGGGTACGACGTTGAAGGCACGGATAGCATTAAAAAATTAGTTTTCAAACTTAAAATCGACTAATTTATGGAAAAAACTAACGTTATGCGACTGCTTGACGCAAGCGGTATTTCCTATAATTTTTACGAGTACGACCCAACGCAAACTGACGGGCAAACGGTTGCTAAATTAGTTGGCAAGCCTAGTTATATGGTTTTTAAAACTTTAGTTACCGTAGGTAACGATAACGAGCATTACGTTTTCGTAGTTCCAGTTGATTGTTCGCTTGACCTTAAAAAAGCCGCTAAATCGGTAGGGGTTAAGTCGGTACAAATGATTAAGCAAAAAGAATTATTACCGCTTACGGGATATATTCACGGCGGTTGCTCGCCAATCGGTATGAAAAAACAATTTAAAACGGTAATCGACGAAACGGCAATTTTAAACGATACCATTTGCGTTTCCGCGGGTAGAGTGGGCAAACAAATAGAACTCAATCCGCAAACGCTATGCGATTATATCGGCGCTAGTTTTACTGATATTTCCGTTTAACGGGTGCTTTTTATGAAGACTGAATACGATATAGTTAAATATAACGCAAAAAAAAGCGCTAATCAAAAAAGAAAATTTAAGTTCGCGTTAAAGCGTGTTTTAAAAGCTGTAATTTTCTTATTGATAGCAGTTTTTGCTTACGCTACTTCGTATAAGTTTTCGGGGTTTTACAAAACGAATATACGCCTTTTAACGTTGTTTAGTTGTGTTGCGTTTGGATTTGCGTTGTTTTTCCTTTTACGGATAATTTTTGACGTGATTGCTAAAATTACTTACGCTAAAAAAACTAAAAGGGCAAAAGCGGTAGAAAGTAGCCAAGTCGACGAGTTAAACGCTATGCTTTTTACTGAAAAATACGACTTTCGTTACGATTTTTCTTTAGGGTTAACCGATAATTTAAAGCAATGCTTTACCTTGGCGGAAAGTTTGGTTCACGACGTCGCTAAAAAATACGGCAAAGACAATAAGTATTATTACTTAAACTACACCGTTTACGATTCGTTGATTATTGTAAACGACGTATCTAGTGGTATTTACGATAAAGTCGACGGTTTTTTTAGGGCGTTAAAACTTCAAGATTTACCGCTTAACGTTATTGAAAACAAGTTAAAAGACCTTATCGAAAAGGAAAAGAAAGTAGAAGAAATTAACGTTAAAGCGCAAGAACAAACGGGCATAAAAAAGGTGCTTTCTGCCTTAAAACAAAACGTTTTACACGTTGGCGCGAAAGTTACTACGTTCGTTTTTAAAAATAAAATTGAAGAAACCGCTAACGATATTATAAGATTTATCGGGCTTGAGGCTTTTAAAATATACGGTCAGCGCAAGGTTATTAAACCCGCTAAAAACAAGGGGGTTCAGTTATGACTATTCAAGAGTTTTTAGCAACGTTAGGCACTGTTTCGTATATATTTTTAATCGTTATTAGCATATTTTTCGGTATGACTTTAGCCGTTCAGGTTTACGTTTCTAGTGCGGTTAAAAAGACCTTAAAAAACACACGCGCTAACTTTAATAAAATTTCCAATAAAAATGCGAAAATCGAGTGTTTAAAAATCATAAGTCAAGCGGAAATAGAACTTGTTGACGCGCTTGAAAATCAACGTAAAAGCAAAAGGAAAAAGCAAGCGGACGAGTTAAACGTTAAAGACGTATTATTAGAATTATTTAAAAGTACGGCATCGGTGTTTTCTAATTATGGCGGAAAGGAAAGGGGATACTTATCCTTTACCGAAAGGGAGATTTTTTCGGTAATACAATTACTTTGCAAAAGGGTAGAGGACGTCGTTGATAGTTCCGGGGTATTCCTTTTTAAATGTGTAAACGTTTCGACTTTTATAATCGCTTTAAACTTTTACAAAAGTTTTGAAAATTTCAAAAATAAATTTTGGGTTAGTGTGATTATCGCGTTTATGGATTTCTTTTTGTGGTTTGGTAGGGTGTTTTCTCCGCACTCGATAACCAAGTACGTCTTAAAAGAATTCGCCACTGATAACTTGTCTATACTAGTAACGAAAGCAGTTGTGGAAATTTTCGGTAAAGAACTTGCTTATATATACTACGAAAAATCTTTGGTTAACCAAGATAATCGTAAGGCTTAAGTGTGTTAAATTATTAACTATTAAATTTTATATATAAAATCATTTACAAACACAATATTTTGTGATAAAATACAATATGGTAACAAAATAGTCCAAATAAAACGGTGAAAAATGACGGGAAAGATACACTCCGTGTTCTCTGGCGGTACCGTTGACGGGCCTGGTATAAGATTCGTTGTATTTATGCAAGGCTGTCCGCTACGCTGTAAATACTGCCACAACCCTGATACTTGGGAATTTAGCGCAGGGGAAGAACGCACGGCTCTAGATTTAACAAACGAAATAATTAGGTATAAAAACTACTTTGGTGTGAAAGGTGGCGTTACTATTAGCGGTGGCGAACCACTTATGCAAATTGATTTCGTTATAGAACTTTTAAAACTCGTAAAATCTTACGGTATTCACACCGCGGTGGACACTTCCGGGTTTACTTTCAATCAGGATAGTGAGGAAAGTTTAAAAAAACATCAAGAACTTAACAAGTACGTCGACTTGTTTTTGCTTGATATTAAGCATATAAACGACGATAAGCACAAAGCCTTAACGGGCGTGTCTAACAAAAACACCCTTAACTACTGCAAGTGGCTTGATAGCCAAGGTAATAAAACTTGGATTAGGCACGTGTTGGTTGACGGCTACCCTAACAACGATAACGACTTAACGGAACTTTCAAACTTCATATCCACCCTT
>JAZURK010000224.1:0-4600 GCA_045606165.1 Christensenellaceae bacterium | reverse complement strand
CTTGATAATTGCCCCCACCTAGTTCATACGCAAGTTTTTCCATTTGGCGTTGAAAGTTTACCCCACCAAAAACGTCGCTAGAAAAATCTTTCTTTCCTACTTGAACGATTATCGCCGAGTTAGAGTTAACTGCGTCTCTTTTAAAATTACTCATACCGTTAACGACAACGGTATCTTTTTCAGAAGATGACGGCATAACGTAACCGCCTGGGCACATACAAAACGTAAATACGCCCCTATCGTTAAAACGCGAAGTAAGTTTATAGTCCGCAGTTGGCATACAAGAAAGTTTAGCGTATTTATTGCCGTACTGCGATAAATTGATATCGTCTTTTAAATGCTCTATGCGAAGTCCCACGGCAAAGTCTTTACTCTCGATAAAAATTCCGCGGTTGTTGACCATTTCGTAAACGTCGCGCGCGCTGTGTCCTACCGCTAAAACAATTTCGTCAAAAGTATTAGATTGGTTGCCGTAGTACGCTTTAACCACCTTGCCGTTTTTAATTTCTAAATCAGTTAAAGCGGTGTTAAATAAAATCTTTCCGCCAAGAGATAAAATCTCGTTACGGATATTTTTTACCACCGTTTTAAGATTGTCGCTACCGATATGCGGTTTATTTAAGTAACCTACTTCTTCTGGCGCGCCGAATTTAACGAATTCGTTTACCACTTCTTTAACGTAAGCACCACCCACTTGAGTATTTAACTTGCCGTCAGAAAAAGTACCCGCGCCACCTTCGCCGAATTGGATATTGCTGTTTTCGTCAAGTACTCCGTTTTTGATAAAGTTATCAACGGACCTTTGCCTTTCTTCAACGGGTTTTCCCCTTTCGATTAACGTTACGTTTACACCACTTCTTAATAAGTTTAAAGCGCAAAAAAGACCTGACGGCCCAGCGCCTACAACGAGAACGCTAGGTTTACCGTTTACTTTTTTAAGTTGTTTTACTTCTTGCGTTTGGCGTTTATCCGACAATTCAAGCGAATAGGTATAAAAAATATTGTTTTTATCCCTAGCGTCAAGAGATTTCTTAACGATTTTAAAATGCTTGATTTTATCTTTAGGAATACTAGAAAGTTTACTTGCCTTGTTTAAAAGGTCGGTTTCCGTAGCCGTAACGGGAAGTTTTACGTTTGAAAGTTTAATCATTTTATATCCTTACAAGCGGTAATTGCCGAAGAATACGCCCACTGTAAGTTGTATCCTCCGCAATCCCCGTCGATATCTAAAACTTCGCCAACGGCGTACAAGCCTTTAACGAGTTTGCTTTGCATTGTTTTATTATCAAAACCGTTTGTTAAAACACCGCCGTGCGTTACTTGTGAATTATCAAAACCCGTATCGCCCGTAACTATAAAGCAAGTTGATTTTACAAACTTTACTATTTTATTTATTGAATTATCGCTAACTTTGTCGTTAACGTTAAAGCCGTTATTAATAAAAAGCCTTAAAGCTATCTTATTAGGAAGAATACCTGAAAGCAAGTTTTCATAAGTTAAATAAGGGCAGTTTTGAATTTTGTTAAGAATAAACGATTTGAGTTCGATTTCAGTCATATTAGGACAAAAATCAACTAATAAACTAACGTTCTTTTCGCCCGCGACGTGCGAAGAAACCGAAAACACCGCGTTACCGCTAACACCGTAATCGGTAAAAAGTAATTCACCTTTAAATTTTGGAGAACTACCATTTTCGGTTTTGGCGTAAAGCACCACTTGAGATTTTAACCCCTTTAAGCCTTTTACTGATTGAGTATCGCACTTTAATTGCACTAAAGATGGATAAAGTTTCGTGGTTTTGTGACCAAATTTCTCTAAAAGTTTATACGAAGTTCCGTCAGTGCCTAAATGTTTAGCAGATTTACCACCCACCGCTATTATAACGTTTTTAGCGTAATATTTATTTCCCTTATCGGTAGTAAGACAAAAAACGTCGGTTTTAGAAATATCAACAACAGTTTCTTCGGTTTTTATATCAACGTTTTTATAGTCAAGATAAAATCTCAACGCGTCAAGTACGCTAGACGCTTGTTTTGAAAGTGGATAATACTTGCCGTTATCGTTAAAAAGTTTAACGCCAAGTCTTTCAAAAAAATCAATTAAACTGTCCTTACCGTAAGTTTCGATAGCATATTTTATAAAGCCGTTGTCTTCGCCGTGGTAATTAGAAAGCGCGATATTTTCATTAGTTAAATTGCATTGACCGTTACCTGTTGAAAGAATTTTTTTACCTATCCTTGAAAGTTTTTCAATAACGGTTATATCTTGCCCGTTAAAAACGCTAGATAGATAGGTCGCAGACGTCAATCCAGACATTCCTCCACCTACGATTATGACCTTTTTTACGTTAGTTTTTTCCCTATTCATTCCCAATGCCTCCGCAATGCAACTCTATTTTACCACTTTCGCATTTTTTTTGCAAGTATTAGTTGACTTTTTAATAGCGAAGATGTAAAATATATTTATCAATAAAGGTTGGTGCTATATGGATTTTAACAAAATTATAAACTCAATATCAAACTTCTTTATAACTTTATATCAAGATTATTTGTGGGTTATAATCTTATTTATAGTCCTATTAGTTTTCATTATTTATTTTGCAATGCGCTCTATTTTTAACCGTAAAAAACGCGAAAAGGAAGACAGCGCGAAGGCAAATAAACAAGCTATAGCCGAGTTAACTTCTGAAGAAATCGAAAATATATCAAAAAACGTATCCAACCCAGACGAGTTTAGGGAAATGGTTGAAAACCAATCTTTAACAGCAAACGAAACGCAAGAAGTGGTAGAAGAAAAACCTGAATCCCCTACCCCTATCGTAGAAGTTAAAGAAGAACCTAAAAAACCAACCGCAACAAAAAAACCAACGGCTAAAAAGCAAGCCGAAGAAGTTACCCAAGAACCAACTAACAAACGCGTTTACATAGGTAAATGGAAGATTAAAAAAGACGAAAGCGGATTTTTTGCTAAACTCCACGCATCAAACGGCGGTTTACTTTTAATAACCGAGCACTACACTACTATGAGCGGTGTTAAAAACGGTATTGAAACGATTAAAAAGAACGTTGAAAACGGCAACTTCGCTATCAGTATTGATAAACACAACCATTATCACTTTAAACTTTTTTCTAGTTCAAACAAACTTATTTGCGTAAGCGAAGATTATTCAAGTAAAGCAAAGTGTGATAAAGGTATACAATCTGTTAAAAGGTTTGCAACAACCGCAACGATTATTTACGAAGAAAACGACGACTAAAATTTAAACCGCCCAATGCGAACTGCGTTGGGCGGTTTTACGTTGTTTATATTTTATAGTTTTAAAAATCTTTTGCGCTTTCAAGGTCGTTTAACCAATCCGTTTTAACGGCGTCGCTTGGCATATTAAATTCTCCCCTTGGCGATAAACTCAATTCGTCGACTTTTACGCCATCTGGTAAGCAAGAACGTTTGAATTGTTGATTAAAAAATCTCCAGTAGAAATTTCTTAACCATTTATAAAGCGTTTGATTATCAAAAATCCCATTAAAAGTCTTTTTTGCTATATAGTAAATTTTAGACGGCTTAAAGCCCATTTTAATGGCGTAGTATAAATAGAAATCGTGTAATAAATAAGGACCTACGATATCTTCGGTTTTTTGTGAAATATCTTCGCCGTTTGCTGGGATTAATTCAGGCGAAACCGGTGTATCTAAAATATCTTTTAAAGTTTCTTTTAAAAGTTTATTCGACCTTTCCGCCTCATAGTTTACTATATATCTAATTAAAGTTTTAGGAATAGACGCGTTAACACCGTACATACTCATATGGTCGCCGTTATAGGTTGCCCAACCAAGCGCAAGTTCGGATAAATCCCCCGTGCCAAGTACGATACCGCCCGTTTGATTTGCAATATCCATTAAAACTTGCGTTCTTTCTCTTGCTTGACTGTTTTCGTAAGTTACGTCAAGCACCGTTTCATCGTGTCCTATATCTTTAAAGTGAACTTTAACCGCCTCTTTGATATTAACTTCCCTAAACGAAACGTTTAAACAATCACATAAAGTTTCAGCGTTGTTTTTTGTGCGCGAAGTCGTACCAAAGCACGGCAACGTTACCGCTAAAACGTCTTTAGTATCGCGGTTTAAAATCTTCATAGCCCTAACCGCTACTAAAATTGCTAAAGTACTATCAAGCCCGCCCGAAATACCTAAAACTAAAGTTTTTGCATTGATATGAGAAAGCCTTTTTGCAAGCGCCTCGGCTTGTAAGTTTAAAATTATATCGCACTTTTCATCAATTTCCGCTTGAGTTGACGGTATAAACGGGGTTTTTGAATATTCCCTATCCACGTCTACGTTTACGTTATCAAAAGTAAAATATACCGTTTTATATTGATTGCCCGCTTGACAAGAAAAATTCATACGTTTACTTCTTTCAAATGCTAAATAATCACAGTCAATATCACTAACGATTAAACCTTCGCTAAACGGCTTGCTTGACGATAAAACTTTGCCGTTTTCAGCAATTAAATTTCCACCCGCAAAAACCATATCCGTAGTTGATTCGCCTACGCCTGCATTAGCGTAAACGTAGCCTAAACAGTTTCTAAAGGAAGTCGGAG
>JAZURK010000223.1:0-3253 GCA_045606165.1 Christensenellaceae bacterium | reverse complement strand
AAATATATAGCGTACTCCAAGCTCATAAAGAATATTTACCGCAAATATACCGATTATATCGAGTCTTTTGGTATTGATGAATGCTGGCTTGACGTAACTCATTCTACAAAAATGTTTGGCTCGGCTGAAAAAATAGCAAATGATATTCGTGAAGAAGTTAAAAGGGAGTCGGGACTTACCGTTTCAGTTGGCGTAAGTTTTAACAAGGTGTTTGCTAAACTTGGTTCGGATATTAAAAAACCTGACGCTGTTACGGTAATTTCTTTAGATAATTTCAAGCAAAAAATTTGGAATTTACCCGTTGAGGACTTGCTTTTCGTCGGTAGGTCTATGCGTTTAAAACTTAATAAAATCAATATCAATACGATTGGAGATTTAGCAAATACCGACTGTGCGTATTTAACTAAAAAATTCGGCAAGTGGGGCAAGGTTTTATACGACTATGCTAACGGGCTAGATAGCGAGCCTGTAAATAAGGATAACGAGCGCGACGAAATTAAATCGGTTGGCAATTCTATGACGACTTATCGCGATTTAGTTACCGATGAAGATATTAAAATTATTTTTACCGTTCTAGCTGAAAGCGTTTCGGCAAGGGTAATCGACCATAATTTGGGCAAGCCTAAAACCCTTTCAATTTACGTTAGGGACGAGTTTTTAGAATCTATAACCCGCCAGCGTAAGTTCGAGCACCCAACCGTACTTCCCGAAGATTTTGTTTCAACCGCTTTTAATTTATATAAAGATAACGTAAAAAAGGGAACGATTGTTAGGTCGCTAGGTATTTCGGTTAGTGATTTTGTTGGCGGGGAAGAGCAAATTTCCTTTGATGATGAAAAGTACGATAAGAAAAATAAACTAAACGACACCGTTACAAGTATAAGAAGTAAGTACGGTGGCGAAAGCGTTTTAAAAGGAATTTTACTTAAAGATAAAAAATTTATGCGCGAAAATTCTAAAGAAGGGCATTTTCTTAATATCGACGACGATATTTAACATTAAAACGCTTGCTAAAAATTTTTGCTTATGTTAAAATGTAAAACGATTTGTTAAGGAGTATATACAATATGACAGACGGAAAGTTATTAATTGAAAAATTGCTTGTTTATGCTCAAGCATTTTTAGGGCTTAATCGACTTGATGTTATTTACCAAAGAAATAACTTATTAAATCTCTTTAAGCTTTCATCGCCAACCAAAGAAGAAGTTAATAAAGACGAAATTTTAAAAATGGAAGTTCCAGACGCTCTTATTAACGAAATTATGGCATACGCTTACGAAAACGGTATTGCTGACAATGAAATTGACGCCGATTTATTTGCAAACTACGTTTTCGGTATTTTAACGCCAAAGCCATCTGAAGTAAATAGCGTGTTTATGTCGCTTAAGGAAAACCTCGGCTCTCAAGCAGCGTGCGATTACCTTTATAATATGAGTATTAAAAACTACTATATTAGAAAGACCGCTATTGACAAAAATTTAAAATGGGACGCTGACGAACTTGATATTCCACTTGAAGTGACTATCAACTTAAGTAAACCTGAAAAAAGCAATAAAGACGTTGCTAAACTTTTAACTGCACCTCAAGGTGATAAATATCCTGCTTGCGCGTTATGTAAAGAAAACGAAGGTTTCTACGGTCACGCCGCACAAGCGCCTCGTAGTAACATTAGAACTATTACTTTATCGCTCGGTGGTGAAGAGTGGGGTATGCAATACTCGCCGTATTTATATTTCGACGAACACTGCATTTTATTCAATAAAACACACACCCCAATGATTATTAACGGCAATACAATCGAAAAATTATTCGATTTTATCGAACTTTTCCCTAATTACTTTGTTGGTTCTAACTCCGACCTTCCTATCGTAGGCGGTTCAATCTTAAACCACGAACACTATCAAGGCGGTAAACACTTAATGCCTCTTCAAAAATCGGGCGTAGCGTTTACTTTCAAAAGTGAAAAGTACGACGATACAACTATTGAAGTTGTTGATTTCTATAACTCGGTTATTAGAATTTCGGGCTTTAATAGAAACACAATCCAAGCGTTAGCAACTGAAATTATCGAAAATTGGCGCGGTTACACTAACGAAAGCGTTGGCGTTTATGCTAATACGGACGGACAACGCCACAACACCGTTACGCCTATTGCTAGATTCTTAAAAGATAATAGATATTGTGTTGAACTTATCTTAAGGAACAATCGCACTAGCGAAGAATATCCAGACGGTATTTTCCACGCTCACCCAGAATATCACAACATTAAAAAAGAAGGTATCGGCTTAATCGAGGCTATGGGTTTATATATTCTTCCTGCAAGGCTTAAAAGGCAATTTGGCGACATCGCTAGCATTTTAGCGCACGTTACTGAATATAAACCTGAAGAAATTGCAAGTCCTGAACACGATTTATACGTACACAGGGATATGATTGCTACTTTAATGGAAAAACATCCTAAAGTTAAAGATTTAGCAAAAGCAAACGCCATCATTACTGATTACGTTAACGGCGTGTGCGCAGAAATCTTATACAATACAGCAGTATTCAAAAAGGATAATCAAGGCGTTAAAGCGTTTAACGAATTCTTGTATTCTTGTGGTTTAAAATCAGTTAAGTAATTTACTTTAAGGAGAAATTATGGATATTTTAAATCTTTTACAATCTAACTTGACTTTAGAAGTGCTTTATGAAAATATCGTGCTTTTATTTAAAGATGGTGGTTGGCAAAGGGTAGTAATGTGGATTATCGGTGCAATACTTATTTATCTTGCTATTGCAAAAGATATGGAACCAACGTTACTTCTTCCAATGGGTTTTGGTACTATTATCGTTAATATTCCCGTACTTTACGAAGGCGCGTTGTCTACGTTGTTTAACGCGGGTATAGCAAACGAATTATTCCCGCTTATACTCTTTATTGGTATCGGCGCGATGATAGACTTTACGCCTATCTTAACTAACCCTAAACTTATGATTTTCGGCGCTGCTGCGCAGTTTGGTATTTTCTTAACTTTCGTGTTAGCGTCAATGTTCTTCCCAGAACTTGAACAAGCGGCTTCTATCGGTATTATCGGTGCGGCTGACGGTCCTACGGCGATTGTAGTTGCAATGCAATTACTTGGTCCAGGCTCTGCTATAACCGGTGCGATAATGGTTGCGGCGTATTCGTATATGGCGCTCGTTCCTATTATTCAACCACCAGTTATTAAGGCTTTAACAACTAAAAAAGAAAGACTTATCCGTATGCCTT
>JAZURK010000222.1:0-3661 GCA_045606165.1 Christensenellaceae bacterium | reverse complement strand
ATAAGATATAAAGGAGTCTTATTATGAAAAAAATTGATATTATTGACGTTACGCTTAAAAAACTTGCAGAAGAACGTGAAGTTGCACTATTATTTCGTGAAAAAACGAAATTAGCAATTAGCGTAGATTTACTAGGTGCTGACGTTATTGAATTACCATTAGTTAAGAATTTTCGTGAAGACGCTATTATTTATAAAACTATTTCTCAAAACGTTCAAAACGCAAGTTTAGCAATTCCGGTAGGTTTTGATATTAAAGGGGTTGAAATGGCATGGGAATGTATTAAATTTGCTAAAAAACCACGTCTTCAAATAGAACTTCCTGTATCTACTATTCAAATGGAATACGCATATCACGTTAAGCAAGAAAAAATGCTTGATAAAATAATTGCTTTAATTTGTGAAGCAAAAAAATACACAAGTGACGTAGAATTTTCTGCACTTGATGCAACAAGGGCTGATATAGACTTTTTGTTAAAAGCCGTAAAAGTTGCCGAAGAAAACGGAGCAACTATTATAAGCGTTTGCGATAATGCAGGCACGTCTACTTATGAAGAAATTGCAAGCATTGTTGAAAAAGTAAAAAATCAAGTAAGCGTTCCCGTTTACGTTCAAGTATCTAATCGTATTAAAATGGGCGTTGCATCGGC
Organism: Christensenellaceae bacterium; assembly: GCA_045606165.1. GTDB lineage: Bacteria > Bacillota > Clostridia > Christensenellales > Borkfalkiaceae > HGM11412. Next base: position 3,012 of record JAZURK010000222.1, on the reverse strand, counting down.
GTTTTCTTCAATTGCAAAAGGCGTTGACGGATTAAAATGTGCAATCTCGGGTAAAGACGCTTTATTGATGGGCGAAATTAGTGACGCTATATCTGCTTGCGGGGCTTCTATTAAAGCAAAAATAAATCTTAATTCTACAAAAATTCACGCAAGTATTAGCGAAACGATTTCAAAAATTAGTAGTCAAGATATAACGTCTACAAGTGACGTTAGTGACAAAAATAAAATATTACTTGACACGGGCGCAACCTTAAAAGACGTTAACAACGTTGCAATAAGTTTAGGTTACGACCTTTCAGAGTCTGACGCTGGCAAAGTTTACGATGCCTTAATTAAAGTGTGTGAAAAGAAAGGGGCAGTTGGCTCTAAAGAATTTGAAGCGATTATAGCAAGTTATGCAATGCAAGCACCTTCAACTTACCACTTTGAAACGTACACTACAACAAGTTCTAACGTTTCAACGCCAATGTCTCAAGTAACTTTAAAAAGAAACGGCGAAATTATTTCAGGCGTAAGTGCGGGCGAAGGCCCTATTGATTCAGCGTTTAGGGCGATTGAACAATGTATTGGTCATCACTACGAACTTGATGATTTCCAAGTTCAAGCCGTAACTGAGGGCAAAGAAGCGTTAGGTTCAGCGCTTGTAAAACTTAGAAATAACGGAAAACTTTATTCTGGTAACGGAACTTCAACGGATATCGTTGCCGCAAGTATTAGGGCGTATATAAATGCGCTTAACAAAATTGTAGCCGAGGAGGCATAATATGAAAATAGCATTTTCAACCAAAAACGTAAGTAGAGCAACATTTTTAGATACTTGTTCCTACGCTTACGATTATGGGTTTGAAGGTTTTGAAATTTACGATGCAATTAAAGAAAGAAACGACCACTACGATAGTATTTTAAGGCGTGATAAAAACGCCGATAGTAAACGTAAACTTGTAAATCGTGGACTTTCTATTTCGGCTCTTCGTATGCCAAGCCCTATTGAAAGCGCTTTAACAACAAGTGAACTTTGTGAAAAATACGTTGAAATGGCAAGTTTAGCAAGCGTTCCATACGTTATCGTTACGCTTAACGAAAAAATACCGTTTAAAGCGTTAAACGATAAACTTTCATCGGCAGTAAAACTTGCTGAAAAGTTAGACGTAAGCATATTGTTTGAAACGGTAGGTTACTTGTCAAACACCGAAAACGTTATAGAAATTATCAATTATTTTTCATCGGCTGTAATAGGTGCGTCTTGGAACGTTAGGGGAACTTATTTTGGTGCAAAAGAATCGGCTGAAAGCACGATTAAAACTCTTGGCGCTTACGTAAAATACGTTAGACTTGGCGATATGAAAGGCGATAAAACTGTACTTATCGGCGAGGGCGACTTAGACGTTGAAAAACTTTTAAACGCACTTTCATCACTTAATTACGACGGGTTTATTTGTGCGTCTTGGAACGAAGAAATAAACGATGCCGATATTGTTCTTACTCACTTTGCAAATTACGTTTCATCTTTAAATCGTGAAAAGAAATCTTACGCCGGCGAGTATTATAATAGGGCTAAAACAGGTACTTTCGTTTGGAAAAAATACGAAGTAATAGATAAAACTTTCTCACAAGTGCTTGATACAATGGTCGAAAATTATCCAGACCAATATGCTTTTAAATATCCAACGCTTGATTATACGAGAACTTACGAACAATTCCGTAGGGACGTAGACGAGTGTGCCGCGGCACTTATATCGTTAGGTGTAAAGCCTAGCGACCACGTTGCCGTTTGGGCAACTAACGTACCGGAGTGGTTTATAACTTTTTGGGCGACTACTAAAATCGGTGCGGTACTCGTTACCGTTAATACGGCATATAAAATTCATGAAATCGAATATTTGTTAAAGCAGTCTGATACTCATACTTTGGTTATGATAGAGTATTGTAAAGACATAAATTATAAAGAAATCATAGAAGAACTTTGTCCTGAATTCAAAACTTTACAAGCAGGAAAACCTTTATATTCTAAAAAGTTGCCGTTTTTAAGAAACGTTGTAACGGTTGGATTTAATATGGATGGCTGTCTTACGTTTGAACAAATGTTAAGCCGTGCTTCACTTATTCCTATTGAAGAAGTTAAAAGACGTGCATCACTTGTTAAACCTGATGACGTTTGCAATATGCAATATACGTCGGGTACTACCGGCTTTCCTAAGGGTGTAATGTTAACTCACCGCAATATCGTAAACAATGGTAAAACGATAGGCGATAGAATGGATTTATCAACGGCTGACCGTATGATGATACAAGTGCCAATGTTCCACTGTTTTGGTATGGTTCTTTCAATGACTTCAATGATGACTCACGGTGGTACGCTTTGTCCTATACCATACTTTTCTCCAAAATCTTCGCTTGCTTGTGTAAACGATGAAAAAATTACTTGTTTTAACGGTGTTCCAACAATGTTTATCGCAATGTTTAGCCATCCAGACTTCGCTAAAACCGACTTCTCGTATATGAGAACAGGTATTATGGCTGGTGCTAACTGTCCTGCCGACTTAATGAGAAGAGCGTCAGTAGAAATGAACATGCGTGAAATTATTTCCGTTTACGGCCAAACTGAAGCAGCCCCAGGTTGTACAATGGGCGAAGTAAACGAAGACTTAGACCATAGAGTAGAAACGGTAGGTAGTGCTTTCCCTGGCGTTGAATGTAAAATTATAGACCCAGAAACCGGCGATGAACTTCCAGACGGACAAAGTGGCGAATTCGTTGCTCGTGGCTTTAATATTATGAAAGGCTACTACAATATGCCCGGAGCAACTGCACAAGCCATTGATAAAGACGGTTGGCTTCATTCTGGCGATATTTGTATGAGAACGGCTGACGGCTATTATAAAGTTACAGGTCGTCTTAAAGATATGATTATTCGTGGTGGCGAAAACTTGTACCCACGTGAAATTGAAGAATTTTACTTAACTAATAAGTCGGATAGTAGCCATGTCGTTCTGTGAGCCAAGGAGTTGGCAC
>JAZURK010000221.1:0-3871 GCA_045606165.1 Christensenellaceae bacterium | reverse complement strand
ATTTTGCTTTAGCAAAAGATTTAACTTCATATAGTTTATAATATGGTAACATAATTTTACCTTTTTGTCAAGATAAAAGTTGGTTTTTTTCGGGCATATACTTGTGATATCGGCGTGGCATAAACCCCGTCATAACTTTGGTTTTCGTTCTATCGTCAAGTTTTACCGTTTGGTAGTATGCTTTGAACAGTTTAGGAATATCGTCTCCGTCGATTTTTAGGCGCGGGATTTTTTGTTTAACCACCTTGTATTCCTTTCCGTTATAGCCGATAAGTACGTCGTGCTTTAAGTCGTGAATTATAAACGGCATAGTTTTATAGCGTGATATAAAATGCGGTAAAATGAGTTCTCCGATATCGTTGTCGGGCGAAAAGCAAGCGTAGTAAATTCCATCGTCAGTTTTAGAAAATCGTATAAATCCTAAAAACCTATGAACTTCTAACGATAAAGCCGAAATTAACCGATAATATCTAAAAATATGCTCGTTAGAAAAATTGTCGGTTACGTCTTTTTGCTCCCTTAAAACTTCTACAACGTAGTTAAAAATTACGGGTAGTTTATCTTGATTTCCGCTTTTTATTGCCCGCGTTAACCATTTGTAGTTATTGCTAGATAAAATCTCTTTTAACCGCCTATCTACACGGCTAGAGTTTTCGTGGCTTTCTTGGATTTCTATAAATGTTTCACCCATTGAAATCTGGTGGCTGTCGTCTACTAAAATATCTGGAAAATCCCTATTATAAAAAGCGTAAAATACCGCCGATAATATTCCGTAATAAGTAGATTTAATAATAAAAGTTCTCATAATTCCCCCGTTAAAACAGTGCCTTGAATTTCGCTAGAAGAAAACATATTTAGTTGAGTATAATTTACGTCGTTTTCGTTAGCGGAAAGCATTAGTTTTACTTGTTTTTCGTTACTTTGTCCAATAAATTTTCCGTTAAAAGTTATAAAATGAATAGCCCTTTTAAGTGGGATTTTCATTTTTTTAAGAGAGTCTAAATCAAGCCGACTATACCGCCTTGCCGATACTATTTTGTACGCACTGCGAAGACCAATCCCCGGTATTCTAGCAAGCATTTCTACGGGCGCTGTGTTGATTTCTATTGGGAAAAGTTCTGGGTGCGATAGCGCCCAATGACATTTAGGGTCGTATTCCATAGGCAAATTTTCGCCGTCTTTTAAAATTTCGTCGACTCTAAACCCGTAAAACCTAATTAGCCAATCGGCTTGGTAAAGTCTATGCTCGCGAAGAAGTCCTACGGGTAGGGCGGGAAGTAAATTCGTACTTGTGTTCATAGGAATATATGACGAATAGTACACTCTTTTCATATTGAATTTTTTATAAATCGCCTCGGTAAGTTTTAAAATATGCGCGTCGGGTTCGGGGCTTGCGCCCACTATCATTTGCGTGGTTTGTCCCGCGGGTAAAAACCTGCTTTTTATTGATTTTGACGCTAATTTTTCGCCGTTTATCATTGATATAGGAGTCAAAATTGCCTTTTTGTTTTTTTGCGGAGCAAGTAGTTTTAAACTCTTCTCGGTAGGAAGTTCCAAGTTAAAACTCATTCTATCAACGTATTCGCCAGCGCGCATAATCAAACTTTGGTCGGCGCCAGGGATACCTTTTAAGTGAATATATCCGTTAAACCCGTAAAGTTTGCGTAGGCGTATTACCGTTTCTAGTAAAAGTTCCATAGTGTAGTTAGGGCTTTTATATATTGCCGAAGATAAAAATAAACCCTCTATATAATTTCGCTTGTAAAACTCCATAGTAAGTTCGCAAATTTCGTTAGGCGTAGCAATAGCCCTAGGCACGTCGTTAGACCTTCGGTTTATACAGTACAAACAGTTGTATTCGCATACGTTAGTCATTAAAATCTTAAGTAAAGAAACGCACCTGCCGTCTTCGGTAAATGAGTGGCAAATTCCTCCGTAATAAGCGTTTCCTACGCCGTTATTTACGTTTTTGCGATTACTGCCCGACGACGAGCAAGATACGTCGAACTTCGCGCCGTCCGTTAAAATTTTGAGTTTATCAAGTTCTATCATAATTTTCCCCTTAATGCGAACATTTGTTTATATTATAATACCAATCATACAAAAAGTCAAACATTTGTTTGTATTTTATTAAAGTATTTTTAAAAGGGTAAAGTAGGGGTGTTGTTTTTTCAAAACAATGATAAAAAATCCCTTACAACTCTTGACATTTCGGCTTGTTAATATTAAAATAAATATATTATATTTACTTGGAGATTTTTTTATGTCTGAATTAATGGGCAATTTAAAAAGAACGGATTACTGTGGCGTTTTAAGGGAAACCGATTGCGGTAAGGAAGTTATCGTTAACGGTTGGGTTCAAAAAAGAAGAAATTTAGGTGGTTTAATTTTCGTTGACTTAAGGGATAGAACGGGTATCGTTCAAGTAGTTTTCGACGATTCTACTACTCCTGAAGTTTTCTTAAAAGCCGAAAGTATTCGTTCGGAATACGTTTTAGCGGTAAAAGGTATCGTTAGGGAAAGGCAAAGTAAAACGGATAAAATTTTAACGGGCGGTATTGAAATTATCGCTAAAGAACTTAAAGTTTTATCAGAGGCAGATACTACGCCTTTTGAAATTACCGACGATACTAACGTTAATGAAAACTTACGTTTAAAATATAGGTATCTTGATTTAAGACGTTCAAGATTACAATACAATATGGCAACGCGTTTTAAAATTACAAGTTCGGCAAGAAACTACCTTGACGGCAACGGCTTTATGGAAATCGAAACGCCTATGCTTGGTAAATCTACGCCTGAAGGCGCTAGGGACTATCTCGTTCCGTCGAGAATACACCCATCGCGCTTTTACGCTTTACCACAATCGCCACAACTTTATAAACAACTTTTAATGATTTCGGGTTTTGATAGGTACTATCAAATTACTAAATGCTTTAGAGATGAAGACTTAAGGGCTAACCGTCAACCAGAGTTTACTCAAATCGACCTTGAAATGAGTTTCGTTGAAGACGTAACCGACGTAATTTATCCCGTTGAAGGTTTAGTTAAGGCAATGTTTAAAAATGCGATAGGTTTAGACCTTGGCGAAGAACACTTCCGTCAAATGCCGTACAAGGAGGCTATGGAAAGGTTTGGCTCGGATAAGCCTGATACTCGTTTTGGTTTAGAACTTCAAGACGTTTCGGATATCGCTAAAGACTGTGACTTTATGGTATTTAAAAGCGCGCTTGAAATTCAAGGACAAATCAAGGGTAGCGTAAGGGCTATTAACGCTAAAGGTTTTGCATCTAAACTTTCAAGAAAGGATATTGACGCGCTCGTTGAATACGTTAAAACTTTAGGCGCGAAAGGTCTTGCTTGGCTTTCTTATCCAGAAGGCGGTGAAATTAAAGGCTCTTTCCTTAAATTCTTAACTGAAGAAAATATCAACGCGTTCAAAGAAAGGCTTAATTTTGAAGAAGGCGACGTTTTATTCTTCGCTGCGGATAAAGATTACGTCGTATTCAATACTCTTGGCGGTTTAAGACTTCGCCTTGCTGAAAAATTCAATCTTATTGATAAAAACACTTACGATATTTTATGGATAACTGAATTCCCTATGTTTGAGTTCAGCGAAGAAGAAAATAGATTCGTAGCCGTTCACCATCCGTTTACCGCGCCAATGGACGAAGATATTGAACTTTGCGAAACCGACCCTGCTAAAGCAAGGGCTAAAGCGTACGATATTGTTATTAACGGTCAAGAGGCTGGCGGTGGCTCTATAAGAATTCACAGACGTGATATTCAAGAAAAAATGTTTAAGGTTTTAGGCTTTACGCCAGAGGCTATTAAAGAGAGATTCGGTTTCTTCGTAGACGCGTTTAAATAC
>JAZURK010000220.1:0-11086 GCA_045606165.1 Christensenellaceae bacterium | reverse complement strand
AAAGGCCGACGGTCTTGACCTTTGTATAACGCAGCATATAGCCTGTGAGCATTGCCATGGGATTGGTGTAGTTAAGGAACCATGCGTTGGGGCATACCTCCTCCATGTCAGCGGCGAATTCCTTGAGGATCTTGATAGTTCTCAGACCTCTGAAGATACCGCCGATGCCAAGAGTGTCACCGATGGTCTGGCGAAGACCGTATTTCTTGGGAATATCAAAGTCGATAACGGTACAAGGCTCGTAACCGCCAACTTGAATAGCGTTAATTACGAACTTTGCGCCTTTAAGGGCGTTTTTCCTTTGGTTTTCACCAAGGTAAGTATAAACTTTAACTTTACCGTCAGCATATTTTTTAGAAAGAGCGTTGATTAAAACTTCCGATTCTTTAAGGCGTGTTTCGTCTATATCGTAAAGGGCAATTTCTAAATCTTTTTTAATAGGTTCGCTTAAAATACAGTCACCAAGTACGTTTTTAGCAAAGATAGTGCTTCCCGCACCCATAAAAGTAACTCTCATCATATCTCCTTTCGGCGCTATCTTTTTTTATAGAATACTAACGCCATTTATTATTGATAGAATTATTTTATCAATTTTTTTTTAAAAAAACCATTGCTATTTGTCACTTAAATATGGTAAAATGTCACTAATATGGTAAAATGTCACTTTTAAGGAGATGGCTAAAATGATTCAAGAAATTATAACCCTTGAAGATAAAGGTTTTTTTGATATTTCGCCTTGCGATGCTGGCGCGCAAAGCGGTTTACCTGTCGAGCAGTATTGCCAAGGCGTTAGGGATTATTATTTATTCCACTTCGTTTTAGACGGCAAGGGGACTTACGAATCTCCACGCGGAGTGTATTCGGTAGGCAAGGGGCAAGCCTTTTTTATCCGCCCAGGTGAAAAAACCATATATTACGCCGATAAAAATAATCCGTGGGCGTACGTTTGGGTTGGCTTTAAAGGTGAACTTGCAAAAGAGTTTTTAAACGCCCCCGACGTTTTTAGGTATAATGAAGAAATCGTTAACGAACTAAATAATATCGTTATAACAAAGCAAGAAGTAGAACCACGCCTTGCTGGTATCGGGTTTAAACTCTACGCCGAACTCGCTAAAAAAAGCGAGCACGTAAACCACTCAAGCAAGGCTAAAAACTATATAAATACGCACTATATGGAAAACGTTTCTATTCAAGAAATTTCGCAATTAGTAGGATTAAATAGGAAATATTTGTCACGTATCTTCAAAGAAACGTACGGCGTTACTATGCAAGAATATTTAATTGATAGGCGTCTTACCGAAGCAAATAAACTTCTTAAAGCGGGGTATTCAGTGGAAGAAACCGCCTATATGGTAGGCTATAACGACCCGTTTGGTTTTTCTAAAGCGTATAAAAAGAGATACGGCAACTCGCCGTCAAATGAAAAATAAAAGGCTACTTTGTTTTGGTTAATTGATTTTTACGGCAAAAATGCTATACAATATTGCGTTAAACCATTAAAAAGATATATTAAAAACCCCGCGTTCAAAACGCGGGGTTAAGTTTTTTATAAAGGCATTTCTATATCAATATCGGTAACTTTGTAGTAGCCGTTATCGTAAATATCTTCTTTAAGGGCAAGTTTAATATCCCTTTCGCCTTCAAACAAGCCAACAAAAACGGAATAATTGCCAGATTTTACTCCGCGAAGGTCAAGTTTAACTCTTTCGCGAACTTCTTGGTTCGGTTGCCATTTTCTACAGTCGTTATCAAGTTCAGTAAAATAGTATTCTTCTTTAGTTTCGTTGTTTACAAGTTTTACTTTCAAATCGTATTTATGATAAGACCTAGCAAAACCTTTATTTTCAAAGAAGAAGTCCATTGTGCAAGTGGTATTTGCAAAAAGTTTGCCTATTCTTGCACCGTTAAGGAAGAACCAATAGCCAAGCCTATTAGCGCAGTATTCATAAAAATGTGGGTTTTCGCTAACATATTCCCTTGGATAGCCGTGGAAACCTGCAAAAGTTGCCTTTAAGTTCTTCATTGCTTCAAGGTAAGGTAAGCCTGATTTGTAAAGCACATCAAGACCTTTATTTTTTAAGTACGAGTAGTGGGCAAGTTCCAAATCAACAGGCGCGTCTTCGTTAAGTTGACTAAACATACTAGGGTTACCGCAAGTATCGTATTGGAAGTATTCAGAATACCAATCAACGCAATTAGAGTCACTTCTTATACCCATACCGTAAGTTTTAGCGTATTCCATAATTTCTTGCGCGTTTTCTTCCTTACAGTTCCAACCGCCGTGTTGTGGCATTGCGTAGTTCATTATAATTTGAGTATCAGGGAAGTATTTGGTATGTAAATCCATATGTTTTTTAGTAACGGAATTATCGTATACGAAGTTAGTAGTGTAATTTTCGCGGTGGCAGTGCGCCTCGCCCCAAGTGCCGAAAGTACCTACGTCGATATACTCAACGCGTTTGTCGCCGTTAAACTTTCTACCAAACTCTTTCATAAACCTTTCTAAACACTCTAAAAAGATAGGGTCGTCGTAGATTGGTTCGTATAATTCTTGTCCGCTTTCAGTTTTTCCCCAAGCGTAAAGTTTAGCGCCTTTTTCAAAAACGTAACTAGGCGTGCCGTGCATAGGTTCAGGGTCTTTATCTATAACTCCAGATTCGCAAGTACACATACGGAAGGTGAAAGTAAAACCTTTAGCGCCCCATTCGTCCATAATGCTATCGATATAAGACCAATCGTAAACACCTTCTTCCTTTTCAATATCGCACCAGTCAATACGGAGATAAATGGTTTTTAAACCTTTCATATCTTCTAAATAATCACCTGGAACGTTTTTGTCGCGATATTTTCCACTAAACACACCGTTATCTATAAAGTGCCAGTACCAGCCTTTATGCGGGTTTTCAAGTACCGTTTTATCGTCAACCCAACAGTCCATATCAATATAGTTGTGGTATGGGGGGATTTTGCCGTTATACGTTCTAATCATTTTAGCCATAATAAATACCTTTCCTTTTAAAGTTAATATTATTTTAGCATACGGAAATTAAATGTCAATATAAAAATTAAAAAAAGTAATAATAGTATTTACTAATTTCTAGATATATGTTAAAATAAAATGGAAAGGATTACAAATGATAATAAAAGCTTTTAATTTAACTTATTTTTTAATGTTTCTTATAACGGCAGGGGTTATCGTACTTATAACCTATTTAATGAAAAACAAATCGGAAGGGGCTAAAAAGAAATTACTTTTAATAATTTGCATATCCAATGCTATTTTATGGGTGATTTATAAATTTTGGCTTGCTTTCGGCAAGTTTGGTATTCCCAATACTTATTCGTTTGATATTTGGACGGAACTTCCGCTCCACCTTTGCAATATCAGTTTGATTATAGTTCCTATAGGTATTCATTTGAAAAAGCAAGGCATTTTAGCGTACGGCTTTTTTATCGCTCCACTCGGCGCGTTTATGGCGTGCACTTTTCCAAGCGTAGGATTTGGCGACCTAAATATTTTTTATCCGCATATGCTTGGTTACTATGTAACACACCTTCTTATTATAGTAGTTGGCGTTCTTTTGGTAACTTTAGGATTTTTTAAACCGACCTTTAAAAAAATCCCGAGCATGTTTTTAACGGCTTTGGTATTATCTTTCAGCGCGTTTTTAATAAACTTATTTATTAGGGGTGTATTTAACGCGCCTGCTAACTATTTTTATGCTTGCGAGCCTGAAGGAATTTCAATTTTAGAACTCTTTTGGTCAATAATACCAATTTCTTACGTGTACTTGGTTTTTGGTGTGTTAATACTTGGCATTTATGCGGTTTTAACAACTTTGCCGTTCCATTTGTACGTTAAAAAGAAAAATAAATAATATCGAGGTGTATTATGTTAAATATTAAAGCAGAAAAATTAACTAAAGAAGGCTTTTCACTTTACGGTGAATACTACGAAATGACAAATCCTAACGGTTATTCGTTAAACGGCGAATTACACTGTTTTTTCCCTGATAGATTAACTGCTAGTCAAGGCGCAAACGTAGGCTATTCGCCTATTATCGTTAAAAAACCAGACGAAATGGTTATTACTCAACTTGAATATCACACAACTACTAGCGAAATGATTTTACCGCTTAACGACGATATGGTTCTTCACGTTTCCGAACCGTCTGCAGGTAAACCTATAACAGACCGCACTAAAGCGTTTATCGTACCTAAAAACACACTTGTAAAACTCAAAGCGTGCGTATGGCATTTAGCGCCTCTTCCTAAATCGGAAGATAAACTTTACGCTATGATTATTTTACCTGAATGTACTTATATTAACGATTGCACAGTCGTTGATTTAAAGCAAGACGAAATCTTTAAGGTAACACTCTAAAATGAAAGTTTTTATAGGCGAAAAAAATCAATACAAGGCAAATATGCATTGCCACTCTAATTTATCGGACGGAACTAAAACCCCCGAAGAATTAAAGGAAATGTATAAAGCGCAAGGTTATTCCGTTTTAGCAATAACCGACCACGAATATTTAGTAGACCACTCCGACCTTGACGACAAGGATTTTATAACCTTAACTGCTTACGAGTCTTTTGCTAGAAACAGGGACGAAAATAAGCCGACAAGGGTAGAAGCGCATTTAAACTTGTATAGTAAAGACCAACATAATACCACTATGGTTTGCTATAACGAAAACGAAACGTACGTTCCCGAAGAAAAACGCCCGTTCGTTAAATACTACGGCGATAGGACTGACGATATTAAAGGTCATTCCGTTTCTTACGTTAACCATATTATTAGCCAAGCAAAAAAGCATGGTTTTTTCGTTTCGTACAACCACCCGCAATGGTCGCTTGAAAATATAAAGGACGTTGAACAATACGTTGGGTTCGATTCTCTTGAAATCTATAACCACGTTTCATACCTTATAGGTTTTGATGAAAACAACGAGCAACTTTACGAATATTTAGTTTCTAAAGGTTATAACGTAGGCGTGCACGCGGGCGACGACAACCACAACAAAAACAATATTCAAGATAGTTTTGGTGGGTTTACTTATATTATGGCGGATAACCTTGAATATGGCGAGATTATCAAAGCGCTCGAAAGCCACGAGTATTACGCGTCAACAGGGCCTAAAATTCATTTTGTGGGTATTGAAAACGGCGTTGTTACCGTTAAATGCGATAACGTTAAAAGCATTTGTATTTCTAACAATACAAGACGCAGAAAAAGATTTATTGCCCCTGATGAAAAGGGTATAAACGTAGCCTCGCACTTGCTTGACCCTTCTAGCACTTACTTTAGGGTAACCATTGAAGATTTCAATGGTAATAAGGCTTATACAAGGGCGTATATGAAAGACGAGTGGGCTGAATAAATTATGTTAAAAAAAGTACAAACTCAAATAGAAAAATTAATGCAAGGTTTAAAACTTCCTTACTACTATATAAAGGTAGGCAAGGGGGATTTAGACCTTTTATCTTTTGGTTATAATGAAGGCAAAACGGCTACGGGTAATGAAAAGTTATTTATGTTTTCTTGCACCAAGCCTTTAACGGTAACTTGCGGACTAAAACTTATTGAAAAGGGTTTACTTTCACTAGATGATAAGGTGGGGAAATACCTTCCGTTTGTTAACGACTGTTTTATTATAGATAAAGACGGTAATAAGCAAATCGTAGGGGATAAAATAACTGTTAAACACCTATTTACTATGACGGCGGGTTTTTCATACAACTTTGATAGCGAGCCGTTTAAACGCGTGTTTATAGATAATGATAATCCATCTACCTTAAAAGTTATTGAAAGTATTTGTAAATCTCCGCTTATATCAATGCCGGGCGAAAGGTTTAATTATAGTTTTTGCCACGACGTGTTAGCGGGCGTTATAGAAGTCGTTTCTAAAAAGCCGTTCGCGAAGTTTATGGAAGAAACTATTTTTAATCCGTTAGGGTTTAACAGCACCGCTTTTGATTTTGAAGATAAATCTGACTTTGCTAATCTATATTACTATAACGGCGGATTTTGCAAGTCCAAACTAGTTAATAATTTAGTGTTTTCTAAAAATTGGTATAGCGGTGGCGCGGGGGTTATAAGTACCGCAAACGACTATTATAAATTCGTAAAAACGCTAGCAAACGGCGGTGGCGAAATTTTAAGCCAAAACTCCTTAAAATCGCTATATACCGAAAGCGTAAAAAGTATAAGCGTTAACAATAACTTTACTTGCGTTCAAGGCGATGATTACGGCTACGGTTTAGGCGTAAGAACGCGCGTCAAATCTACTGAATACGGTTTGCCGATAACGGAGTTTGGTTGGGACGGCGCAGCGGGCTCGTATTTAATGGTAGACCCTATAAATAAAGTATCGGTGTTTATTGCTATGCACGTTGAAAATTGGCCTGAATTTTTTACTGGTAAACATTTAGAAATCGTTAAACTAATTTATGAAAATTTAATATAAAAAGACTCTGTCACAATAAACGGTTTATAAATAGCAAATGAAATACTGCGTAATATTTTGTTAAACCCCTTGAAAAGATGTAAACTCTATTCTAAAGGGGTTTGCCTTGTCTTACTTGCATTTGATTTGCTATTTTAAAATCAACCTAATATTGTTACATCGTCTAAAAAAAACTCTTTCGGGAAGTCCCCGAAAGAGTTTTTATTTTGTTTGCTTTTAAGGAATAAGCGCGCTAACTTCAGTAGCGATAGAAGTAAACGGATTAGTTCTGTAAGCGTAAGAAGTACTTGGTTTAGTAGTTGTGAAACTAATATTCGTTTTAAATCCGTCGGTTGAAGTAACGTATTCAACAGCGCCCGTTGTAGTGTAAGGTTCTTTTTCGTTTAATTTACCATTTGCAAGGGTAGTAGGGCGGTTAAGGTAATCTTTGTAATTTAAGATAATACCTTTATATTCCCTAATCTTGCTTGCTACGTCAGGGTAAGCAATTGCTTGAGCGTTGTTTTCTAAAATTTCAGCGATTTCATCGCAAAGGTAAGATGCAACTGCTCTCGTACCGTTTATATCAAGTAAAAGGTTATCTTGCATTTTATTAAGCGAAGTTTCGTAGTAATTAGCGATAGTTGGGTCAAATTTAGTTTGGTCGGTTACTTTGTGGGTAGCATCGTCAAGGTATTTGTGAATTTCCGCAAACGAATCTGCAAGTTGAACGTAACTTATCGTATTAGCGCTATTTAAGTTCTTGTTGCTTGCGCATTTAACGGTAGGTTTTAAAGCGTCAAAGTTTTGCGAGATAATTGCAGTAATTTCAGTGTAATCTCTATTGCCCGCAACGCCGTTGTTGTGTTTATCAAGGGTGTCGATAAGAGAATCAATAATATATAAACCAGAGTCACCAAGCAATACTGAATCTTTAATCTTATCGTCGAATACTTGACCGATAGTTTTTGTGTTACCGTCGAATTTCTTTTTGTTGATGTCAGAAACTGTAATATTACCAGCATCTTTTTCAATAGCAATAAGTTTATCAACTGCGGTAAATTCAGTTTGGTAACTATTGATATAGTAGTTAGGGTTTGTAAGTCTTGTCTTAACGTTTGAAAGCGCGTCCGCAAGTGAGCCTGCGTCTTCTATTTCTTTATTTGAAATAAAGTCGTCAAACGAAGATGCGATAAACTCGTTGATAAGACTTCTAGTAATAACTTTACTACCAAGAGTCAACACTTCGTCTAAATCTTTACCAAAGTTAGGTAAGTTGAACGAGGTGTTAGTTGATTTTTCAAATACGTCGATAAGTTCGTCGATGGCTTGTAATTCAGTTTTGTAAACTAAATCGTTACCGGTAAACGAGTTTTTGATAGTTTCAGCGATAGAAAGGATTTCTGGGTCGGTTTCGCCAACAATCATTTCATCAATGAAAAGTCCGATTACCGAGTTGATTAAGTCAGGACCAATAACTACCGCGTTAATATCAACAACTTCGTCTAAAATTTCGCCAATCTTAATTAAGTCGATTGTTTCGCCGTCTAATTCTTCAAGAGTTGTTAAAACTTTTTCAATGGCTATCATTTCCGTTTCGTAAACGATGCCGTCTTTATCAAATCCTGCGCGGATATCGTCGAAGATTGATTCGTATTCAGCAAATTGTTCATCTTCAGCAATAACGTCGATGAAGTATTCAACTACAGAGTTAATTAAATTTTGGCTAATAATTTTTGAGTTTTTAGCAAGAATATTATCTAACGTTCTACCAATTTCTGTGTAGTCGAATTCTTCTGCTTCAGCGTCGAAATCATTAAGGAAATCTAAAACGTCTGCTAACGCTTCGAATTCAGTAGCGTATGAAGTTATTTCGTGATTGATAAACGGTTCTTTAACTAATTCAATAATATCTTCGAAACCTTCAAAGTCAATTTCAACGTTAGTTAACGCGCTATCTAATAAGTTAACCATAAGGTCGTCAACTAAATCGTGAGAGAAGACTTTAGAACCCATAGCGAGTATTTCATCTATTTTAATACCGATAGCAGGGTAGTCGATATCTTCTGCTTCAAGGTCTAATTCCATAGCGAAATCTAAAAGTTCGCCGATAGCAGTAAATTCAAGTTCGTACGAAGTTATTTCGTGATTAGTGAACGGTGTTTTAATTACGTCTAATAAAGTTTCAAAACCTTCAAGTTCCATATCTGCTAACGAAGTATCTAATAATGAAACGATGAGGTCATCGAGCACTTCTTGAGTGAAGATTTTTGAATTGTGCGAGAATGCTTTATCAATGGCGATACCGAAATTTTTAAGTTGAGTACCGTTAAATTCTTCGCCTTCAAACGAAATATTCATTATACCCATAACGAGTTCGCCAACTGCTTGGAATTCGTTTGCGTAAACGATACCGCCTGCTTTAAACGAGTCTTTTACGTCGTTTAGAAGGTCGATAACGGCATCAGGAAGTTCAACGTCTTCAGTCATTCCGCCTAATACCATATCTATAACTACGGGAACGAAAGCGTTAATGTTTTCTTCTTTGATAAGACCGCTTTCGATAAACGAGTCGAGAATATTACCGATTTTAGCGAAGTCGTCAATAGTTAATGCGTTAATACCTTCTTCTCCCGTGAGTTTAGGGAATACGCTCATTACGTCGAAAAGTGAAGTGAGTGCTGAAGATATTTTAGCAGGGTCTGCGGTAGTGATATTTGCGCAGAAGTCCGAAATAATGTTAAGTAAAGCGTCTGTGAGTTCAGGTGGTAAAGATTCATCACTTAAAAGGGAATCTTTAACCGAAGTTTCAACTACGTTTGCAATAATAGGCATTATTGAAGAAAGTGTAGTTTTAAAGATTTTTGAATCGTATAACGCGTCTAAAAGTCCGGTAATTGACGAAGATAAGTATTCAAGTTTTTCAGGGTCGCTTGCGATTGCTTCAAAGTTGGATAAATCAATCGTTCCGTCGGTAAACGGAATAACGTGTACGATAACGTTACCAATCGAATCGATTTCCGCATTAATCTTAACCGTTTCGCCGTTGATTTTAACTGCTGAAGTTTGGTTAAACATTGCAACTTGTAAATTCTTAAGACCAATAGCGCTATAAACTTTTAAAACTACTGAATCTTCAATAGCTACGATAACGTCGCCTGCAACGGTATTACTAATAATGCCACCTTGCTCATCGTCGTCTGCACTAGCAGAGTAAGGCGTAGCAACTAAACCACCCACAGGTATAGCGTCAATTTTGTTTGCAAGATTAACGTAACCGATAACAGGGGTAGTGATAAACGTGAATAAGATAATACCAAGTAACGCGCCAACCGCACCGCCTAATAATCTTTTTTTAGGTTTTCCTTTACTGCGTGCAATAAAAATGTTTAAAATCCAATAGAAAGGAAGTGAAAGGAATTTTAATATAAGGAAGAATACGAGGTAAAGTATTCCGCTTATAAACATTGCTACAACTGAAACCGCAATAGTAATTAAAGAACTTATTGCTTGTGGGTCAATGCCTTCAATTGAGTTTGTAATAAGCGATGCGATAAATTCTTCTATCGTAGACGCGCCGTTTAAAATTCCGCTTAAGAAGGAAATACCCGACAAGTCTAAAGTTAATATGGATAATACTATAGGCGTAGTGATGAATATTAAAAGAACACCTATTACTAAAATCCAAATGGAACGGATAATAGTCTTTTTAAGTCCACGAATTAATCCGACTAAAAAGCCGAAAAGTACGAAGACTACAAAAACTAACGATATAATGAGTCCTACCATGTCTAACATAAACAATCTCCTTAATCATATATGTTTTTTATTTACACTTATATTCTAACAAAGTATAAATACAATTTTAACACAATTTATATATAAAATCAACAGTTTATTAAAAATTAGTGAAAAGTTGTTTTGCTACGTATTACGCATAAGTTATAATAAAGTTTTGCCTATAATTCAAAAGTTATAACGGTTATAGCAATTAAACTATATATAAATTGTGATAACGGTGTTAAAAACGCTTGTAAAAAAACGGCAAGTCTTGTATAATAAATTTATAATTTATATTCTCAAGGAGAGATTTAATGAAATACGTTTATTTATTTAATGAAGGTAACGCAAAGATGAGAGAAATTCTCGGCGGTAAAGGTGCTAACCTTGCGGAAATGACTAATATCGGTCTTCCCGTACCACAAGGTTTCACAGTTTCAACCGAGGCTTGTACTCAATACTATGAAGACGGCAGACAAATCAACGCAAGTATTCAAGCCGAAATTATGGAATACGTAGAAAAACTTGAACAAATCACTGGTAAAAAGTTCGGGGATAAAGAAAACCCACTTTTAGTATCCGTTCGTTCGGGCGCAAGGGCATCTATGCCAGGTATGATGGATACAATTTTAAACCTTGGTTTAAATGAAGAAGTTGTTGAAGTTTTATCTGCTAAATCTGGCAATCCTAGATGGGCTTGGGACTGTTATAGAAGATTTATCCAAATGTTCTCTGACGTAGTAATGGAAGTAGGTAAAAAATACTTCGAAGCGTTAATTGACAAAAAGAAAGAAGAAAAGGGCGTTGAATTCGACGTAGACTTGACTGCTGAAGATTTAAAAGACTTAGCAAATCAA
>JAZURK010000219.1:0-2789 GCA_045606165.1 Christensenellaceae bacterium | reverse complement strand
TATCATTGCGGCGTTATCGGTACAGTATTTTTTTTCGGGTAAAACAAGTTTTATACCCCTTTTACCACACTCTTTAATAAGCGTTTCGCGAAGATAACCGTTAGCGCCAACGCCACCGCCCACAGTTAAAACTTTGCAGTTTTTTTCCTGTAAAGCTTGAAGGGATTTTTTAACTAAAACGTCGATTGCCGAGCATTGAAAACTACAAGCGACGTCGGCTTTGTTAATTTCTACGCCTTTCGCGGTTGTGTTGTGAACGTAATTTATAACCGCGGTTTTAAGTCCGCTATACGAAAAATCGTAACCACCTTTACCCTTTAACATTTTAGGGAGTTCAATTACGTTTTTACCGTCTTTAGCAAGTCTTTCAATATTAGGTCCACCTGGGTATTGTAAGCCTAAAACCCTTGCAACTTTATCAAAGGCTTCGCCTACCGCATCATCGAGTGTTTGACCTAGAATTTCATACGTTAAATAATCCTTAACGTAGATAATAGCGGTATGTCCACCGCTTGCAAGCAAGGTGATAAACGGTGGCTCTAAATTTTTATCCGCAAGGTAACTTGCCGAGATATGCCCCCTAATATGGCTTACGGGAATAAGCGGAATATTAAGCGAATAAGCAAGCGCTTTAGCATACGATACTCCAACGAGTAATGCGCCGAGTAGCCCCGCGCCGTAAGTAACGGCTATCGCGTCTAAATCCTTTAACGTTATACCAGCATCCGCTACCGCTTTTTCTACCGTTTGCGAGATTGCGGTAGTATGCGCCCTTGATGCTATTTCGGGTACTACTCCGCCAAATTTAACGTGTTCAGTCATTGACGACATTATTACGGAAGATAATATTTCCCTACCGCCTTTAATAACCGATGCGGCAGTCTCGTCACAACTTGATTCGATAGAAAGTATAACGGCGTCTTTTTTAATTTCGACGCCTTGTAATTTATCTAAATATTTCATTATGATTTTTTAAGATAATCTATTATAAACGATTCAATTTCACCGTCCATTACTGCTTGAATATTACTATTTTCGCTACCTGTACGGTGGTCTTTTACTAAAGTGTACGGGCAAAATACGTAGGAACGAATTTGACTGCCCCATTCAATTTTTTTAATTTCGCCTTTAAGTTCTTGCGCTTCAGCCATTCTTTCGGCTTCGCGTTTTTCTATGAGTTTACTAATAAGCATTTTCATTGCTTGCTCGCGGTTTTGAATTTGCGAACGCTCGTTTTGACAAGCAACGATAATACCCGTTGGCAAGTGGGTAATACGAATAGCCGATTCCGTTTTGTTAACGTGTTGACCACCCGCACCGCTCGACCTAAAGGTATCTACTTTAAGTTCGTCTGGGCGAATTTCTATTTCGTTAGTGTTTTCAATTTCCGGCATAACTTCAACGGAAGAAAAGGAAGTGTGTCTTCTAGCGTTAGAGTCAAACGGAGAAATTCTAACCAATCTATGCACGCCTTTTTCGGCTTTTAAGTAACCGTAGGCGTTAGTTCCTTCAACTTTAAAGCTTACGCTTTTGATACCAGCCTCATCGCCCGCAAGCCTATCAAGTTCAACGATTCTATAATCGTTCTTTTGGGCGTAGCAAATATACATTCTGTAAAGCATTTCCGTCCAGTCACACGCTTCAGTACCGCCTGCGCCCGCGTGGAGCGTCATAATAGCGTTAGACGCGTCGTACTTGCCCCTTAAAAGTGCTTGAAGGCGCATTTTTTCAATGTCGTCTTCAGCCATTTTAAGTTCTTCTTCAACTTCCGCCATAAAACTGTCGTCGTCTTCTTCTTCGGAAAGTTTAAGCATTTCTTCGGCGTCTGAAATTGCTTTTTTAGCCTTGTCGAAAACTTCGATTTTATTTCTTATTGCTTGTGCTTTTCTAGAAAAATCAGCAGATTTAGCAAGGTCCGTATACACTTCTTCTTTTTCGAGTTCTTTTTCGATTGAAGAAAGTTCATCCCTTGCAGTGTCGATATCAAGCGAATAGCCCGCCTCTTTAAGCGTGGTTTTTAAGTCGTTAATTTTTTGCCAATATAAGTCAGTTCTTACCATAAGTTATCCTTAATTTTTACCACAGCAGTTTTTATATTTTAAACCGCTACCGCAAGGGCATTGGTCGTTTCTACCTGGGCGTTTGCCTTTTACTATCGTAGTATTTCTTGGCGGTTCGTTAGACGCACCTTCAGTTAAGTTGCTTGAAACTTGTACGCGTTTAGGCGGATTTTTAATTTCGCCTTTCAAAAGTAATTTTAAAGTATCGAATTGGATAGATTCCGTCATTGCCTCGAACATATCAAGACCTTCGCGCTTATACGCGTTAATAGGGTTTTCGTTAGCGTATCCCCTTAATGAAATACCGCGTTTAAGTTTATCCATATCGTCGATATGGTCTATCCATTTATTGTCAACGATTTTTAATAAAATTACCCTTTCAATCTCGCTAAAGTCAATACCTAATTCTTGATATTTTTTGATTTTTTCTTCATAGCATTCGATAGTTTTATTAATAACCCTATCTAATACTTCTTGATAATCCCATTTTTCAAGGCGCGATTTTGTTAAGTAGTTAGTTTCGTTAGGTAAAACCTTATCTTCTAACGCTTTATTAAGCGCATCAACGTCCCATTTAGACGGTTCTTGCGCTACGTTTACCGTATTACTGATAATAGTAGCAACAACGTCAGGAATAAGGTCGACGATTTTGTTATGGATATTTTCACCCTTAAGTACCGTTAATCTTTCGTCGTAAATAACTTGCCTTTGGGTGTTCATAACGTTATC
>JAZURK010000218.1:0-4316 GCA_045606165.1 Christensenellaceae bacterium | reverse complement strand
ATTTGTCTTCCTAAGACCGCTTGGCCTCCGACTTATATTTTTAGCGACTGACCGAAGGCTTTTGCAAAGTATTAGTTTAATTTTTTGTTTTTACTTTGCAAAAGACAAGAACGAATCCCTCTTCCTATTATGGTTTAGCATTTTTTGTTGCTTCGATTTTAGTGGGATTCGAACGGGCAAACAATCAAAATATAAAATAACATAAAAACCACCCGCTTGGGTGGTTTTTATGCTATTTACTTCCGCCGTAGGTGTTAGACGTATCTAAAACGATATCAACGTCTTCTTTAAAGCGTGAAGTTTTAATTCGTTTATTAAGTTCTTCAAGGTATTCTTCTTCATTTATAGGTAAAGTTACCGTTTTATTTTTAAATGATGATAAAAGCATACTATTTATTAGTTCTACACACTTAATACCTTCCGTGCCGTTTACAAACAATTTGTCTTTACCTAAAATGGCGTTTGCAAAGTTATTGATAATTCCTACGTGTTGCGTGTTTAAAGTTGCATCTAACTCAACCGTTTCTACTTCAAACTCTGGCTCTTTAAAGCCTTCAGCGGTGTTTATATGCTCTTGAAGTTCAATTTTGCTTTTATATATAGTTAGCGTATCCTTTTCGCAAAGAAGTTTGCCTTTACTGCATAAAATTTCTAAACGATTGCTACCAGGTGCATCGCCCGTTGAAGTTATAAACGAAGCCGTTGCGCCCGATTTAAATTCCATATATGCTGTAACGTCGTCTTCAACTTCTATATCGTGCCACTTTCCAAAATGACAAAAAGCGTGTACTTTGCTTGGCATTTCCCCTAAAATCCATTGTAAAAGGTCTATTTGGTGTGGGCATTGATTCATTAAAACTCCCCCGCCTTCGCCTTTCCAAGTTGCTCTCCAAGAGCCTGAATCAAAATAATGTTGAGTCCTAAACCAGTTAGTAATAATCCAGTTTACGCGTCTAAATTCGCCCATTTCGCCCGATTTTATAAGGTCGTGCATCTTTTTATAGAGTGGGTTCGTACGTTGGTTATACATAAGCGAAAAGAGTTTGTTTGATTTAAAGGCAACTTCGTTCATTTCGCGAACTTGTTTGGTGTAAACACCTGCGGGTTTTTCGCATAAAACGTGTAAGCCTTTGTTAAGCGCTTTTATAACTAATTTAGGGTGGTCGTAATGCGGTACGGCAATAATAACCGCGTCTACGTCTGCCTTTTCGATAAGTTCTTCACCGGAAGTATAAGTTTTATAATCACCCGGTTCATTTTTTAAAATATTATCAAGTCTACTTTGTTTTACGTCGGCTATGGCGGTAAGTTTGCCGTTTTGTATCTTGCCACCAAATAAGTTAACAAAGTGGCTTGTACCCATATTGCCAACGCCTATAATACCAAATTTTACTTTATCCATACGTCACCTTCTTCCTTGTATCCGTTTTTAACTAAAATATCTTTTAAATGTTTAACCGCATCAATAAATGCATCGCGGTGTGAAGAATATTGATAGTGAGTTTTTAGTTCGGTTTTATCAATCTCACTATAACCGCTAAAAATCGTAAGGTGCGGTTCTATGGTTAAAACGGTGTCTTTATCAATGCCTTTAATCATTTCATCAATTAAGCCGTCACCTTTACCTGCAGGCACAACAGCGCCGTCTAAATAATACGCGTCTTTTATATGATAATAATCTACCCTACTTTGAAGTTTATTAAGTGCTTTTTTAACGTCTACACCGCATTGAACGAAATTTGCGGGGTCATAAACGCATTTTAAATCTTTGATATTATCAAGCAAATACTCGCAGTTTTCTATATTTTCGCCAAATACGTCCTTTTCGTTTTCGTGATAAATGCAAACGCCGTAACTTTTGGCTAAGTCTACAATTTTTGTTAAATTTTCTATTACTATTTTTTTATCTACGTTTTTTGTATCGTAAAAAGAAAATCCCCTAATTTTATCGCACTCTAAAACGTTTGCTATTTCGCAAATATTTTTAACAACTTCAAGGTGCTCTTCAATAGGTTTATCGATTGAAACTTTACCAACTGGCGAACCTATCGCCCAAACTTTTATGCCGTTTTTGTCAAGTTGGTTTTTCCACGCCTTAGCGTCTTCAACCGTGCTAGCGGAAACGTTTTTTAAGTTTACGCCCCTAAGTTCAAGGTAAGGAATATCAAATTCTTTAAGTCCTTCAATTTGCTTGTCTAAATAATCGCTGTATTCATCGGCAAATGCGCATAGTTTAATTTTCATAGTTAATTTCTCCTTTAAAATTATAATACAACAACATTTTTTAAAATACAATATCAAAATAGGCTTTAAATATTGCAATTCGTGCTTTGGTGTGTTATAATTGCAAAAAGGAGAATTTAATGTTATGGATATTCTATCTAACCCACAATTATATTACGCTTTAAGCCAAACTATAAATAAAAATAACTACTACCCAAAACACGTTCACGGTTATTATGAAATACTAATAATTTTAAACGGAAACGGCAAGTTTTTAATTGAAGGCGTTGAATATCCGTTTGAAAGTGATAGCATTTTTTTATTGCCACCTGGTAAGTATCACGTTATGACTAAACTACCCGAAAGTAATTACGAACGAATTACAATTTACTTTAATGGCGAACATTTGCCTAGTTTTATAAATAGCGGAATATATAACCATAAAATTATGCAAAATCAAACTAAGGAGTTGGTTTTAAAGTTTTTGTCCTATCAAAACAAATATAAAAAAGAGATAATAAACGAGTTAATTATTGGATTTATAAACGAATTATTGCTTATTGAATTTTATAACGAAACTACTAAAACGGTAGATAATTTCGTATCTCCACTTGTTAAAAAGGCTATAGAATATATAAATAATAATATTGATAAACCTTTAACCACTAAAATTATAGCCGACGCACTTTTTGTATCGCATACACACTTAGGTCACGCGTTTTCAAGTGCTATGAACGTTGGAATTATGCACTACGTTCAAATAAAAAAGGTTTACCGCGCAAAAGAACTTATAAAACAAGGCTACCCTATAACTGCAGTTGCCGAAATGCTGGGCTATAAAAGTTACCCTACTTTTATAAGAAACTATAAAACCTATTTAAACAAAAATCCGTCAAACGATAAGCCGTAAAAAACCACCCGATTGGGTGGTTTTTAATATTATTCTATTGAAATAATTTCGTATTCGCTAATTTTATCAAGTGTAAACGTAATAATATTATCTTTTTGCGATAAATTGTTGATTTTCGCTCCCCTAATCGATTTAATATCGTAAACTTCTTTACTTGGGATATCAAAACCGTTTAAATTAAGTGTAAACGGCACGTTGTAAAGTGGAACGACTTTTTCATAAGGACGCGACATGTTTCCCGTCATATTAACGATATGGAAGATATATTTATCGTTACTACGGCGAAGTACAGTTTCGTATAAACCTGGCTCGTTTGACGTAACAACCGGCGTAGAAGAAGCATTGCAAAAGCCTTTTATTATATTTTCGTAGTCTAAAACGTTTCTTACGTTACGTTTTTCAAACATAGTTCCGCTTAAATAATATGCAATACCTTTATCGTAAGTGTTTTTAATAATTGACGGATAACGCTCGGTTGGCATCGTTTCGTAAACGCTTGGTATTGAAAGGGTTGTTTTAAAGATAACCTTAACGCTATCATCTAACTGCCAAGTAATATCAAGTTCTGGCGCAGGAAGTCTTGGACTGTATAAATCTTTTAAAATAACGTCGTCGTTTTCCTTAAACATAAAAGCGTTTTGAGTTTTAAAAATTTTAGGTTTGCCAATAAAACCAAATACTTTTTCAAGTTTAGATTTGTTTAAATAAACGCCGTTTTCGTCATACGTTGCAACTGCGTAGTTTGCAAGTATATTACCACCATTTTTAACAAAATCGCTGATTTTATTGGCAATTTCATCACTCATACAAGCAACAGTTGGAAGTATTATTGCTTGATATTTAAGATGTTCGCCTTTTAAAATGCTTATTTCATCAATTATATCAAATTGGATGTGATTTTTTTCTAAAATATCAACAACTGAAAATAAAGCCGTTCTATGGTCGCCAAGCTCAGTTGGAGCATTGATTTTTTTAGTAAAGTCGCTTTCTTCAATACTTGAAGAGTAATTGTTAGCGGTGTCTTCGGACCACATTACTGCTACCCTTGCGCAAGTTTTAGAAGGTTTAAATAACGATTTATTTTCTAAAATAAACTCGTTCATTTGTTTAGCAACTTGCATGCCTTCCATTTCCATTGCCTCGTAAATATCAAAGTGTGGGCCGTACCAAACGTTAGCACCGC
>JAZURK010000217.1:0-2362 GCA_045606165.1 Christensenellaceae bacterium | reverse complement strand
GTTTCGTACTTTCCAAGTACGCGCCTACACAATAACGCTTGTCTTTTTCGCGTTTTATCCGTTAAAGCGTGTAAACACTAATCAATTATTTTCAATTATAAAACCTAAAGAGTTAATTTCAAACATACAGAAATTTATATATATACTAGGAGAAAGATTATGGATAAAAAAGATATTAAAAAAGTTGTACTTGCATACTCTGGGGGACTTGATACTTCTATCATTATCCCTTGGCTTAAAGAAAACTACAATAACTGTGAAGTTATTGCCGTATCTGGTAACGTTGGCCAAGCCGACGAACTTGAAGGTTTAGAAGAAAAGGCTATTAAAACGGGTGCGTCTAAAATTTACATTGAAGATATTACCGATGAATTCGTTGACGATTTCGTTATTCCTACCGTAAAAGCGGGAGCTTTATACGAAGAATATATGTTAGGTACTTCTTTTGCTCGTCCTGTTATTGCTAAAAGAATCGTTGAAATAGCAAAAGCAGAAAAAGCCGACGCTATTTGCCACGGTTGTACCGGTAAAGGTAACGACCAAGTTCGTTTTGAACTTGCTGTAAAGGCTTTAGCACCTGAAATGGCTATCATTGCGCCTTGGCGTGAATGGTCAATCAAGAGCCGTGAAGAAGAAATCGAATACGCTGAAGCGCACAACGTTCCACTTAAAATCAATCGTGAAACTAACTACTCTAAAGATAAAAACTTATGGCACTTATCTCACGAAGGTTTGGATTTAGAAGATGCTGGTAACGAACCGCTTTACGAAAAAGAAGGTTTCCTTGAAATGGGCGTATCTCCACTTCAAGCACCAGACAAGCCAACTTATATCACTATGGACTTTGAAAAGGGCGTTCCTGTTGCGTTAAACGACAAAAAAATGTCGGCTAAAGAAATCATTTTAGAACTCAACAAACTTGGTGGCGCTAACGGTATTGGTCTTCTTGATATCGTAGAAAACCGTCTTGTTGGTATGAAATGCCGTGGTGTTTACGAAACTCCAGGCGGTGCAATTTTATACTTTGCGCATAACTACCTTGAAACTCTTTGCCTTGACAAAATGACTTCACACAAAAAACAAGAACTTGCAATCACTTTTGCAGACCTTGTTTATAACGGTCAATGGTTTACACCACTTCGTGAAGCGTTATCAGCGTTCGTTGATAAAACTCAAGAAAACGTTACGGGTAAAGTAAGACTTAAACTTTACAAAGGCAATATCATTAAAGCGGGTGCTTGGAGTGATTACTCACTTTACAGTGAAGAAATCGCTACGTTTGGCGAAGATAACGTATATAACCAAGCAGATGCAACAGGCTTTATTAACTTATTCGGTTTACCACTTAAAGTTCAAGCCGAAGTATTACAAAAACTTAAAAAATAAGGATTATTATGGCAAAAATGTGGGCGGGAAGAACGTCTGGCGAAACAAGTAAAATCGCCGATGATTTTAATTCTTCCATATCATTTGACAAAAAAATGTATAAGCAAGACGTATGCGGTTCTATGGCGCATGCGTCTATGCTTGCTTTTAAAGGAATTATATCAAACGAAGATAGCAAACTTATAATTGATACTTTAGCGGAAATTTTAGCGGATATTGAAAGCGGTAAACTTGAAATTGCAAGCGATAGCGAAGATATCCATATGTTTATTGAAAGCGTTCTTACCGAAAGGATAGGCGACGTTGGTAAAAAACTACACACCGCAAGAAGTAGAAACGACCAAGTTGCGTTAGACCTTCGACTTTATATGCGCGACCAAACGGCTTTGGTTATTGACAAAATTAAACTTTTAATCGAAGTTATAACTGAAAAAGCCGAAGAAAACCAAGACGCTATTATGCCGGGATATACCCATTTGCAACGCGCCCAACCTATCACTTTTGCGCATCATCTTTTAGCGTACGCTATGATGTTTATTCGCGATATCGGTAGGATTGAAGACGCCGTTAAGCGTATGAATTATTCTCCGCTTGGCTCTTGCGCAATGTCGGGTACAACTTATCCGACCGACCGCGATATGGTAGCAAAAGCACTTAATTTCGACGGTGTTACGATGAACTCTATTGACGGCGTTTCGGATAGGGATTACTGCATTGAACTTTTATCTGCGTTTTCTACTATTATGATGCATTTATCAAGGTTCAGTGAAGAAATTATTTTATGGCAAAGTTGGGAATTTAAGTTTATCGAGCTTGACGACGCTTTTTCAACGGGTTCTTCAATTATGCCACAAAAGAAAAATCCCGATATGGCGGAACTCGTACGTGGTAAAACGGGTAGGGTTTACGGCGATTTAATGGGAATGCTTACAATGCTTAAAGGTATTCCGCTTGCTTATAACAAAGATATGCAAGA
>JAZURK010000216.1:0-20892 GCA_045606165.1 Christensenellaceae bacterium | reverse complement strand
CTTCGACCACGTTAGTGATTTCGGCGTTCTATCCTATGCCGTAAACTTTTTAAATAAAGGCGAAAAAATCAATCTTTACGCTTATGACGACGGCTCGGATTTATTTAATTTGATAAAATCAAATTCGGCGTTTAACGTTATTCCTTTAGAAGTTGATAAAACGTACACCGAAGGGGATTTTACCTTTAGTTTTTACAAAATGGCGCATCCCGTAACGTCGCACGGAATAAAATTAAGCGCGGGCGGTAAAACGCTTGCATACACCGGAGATACTACCGTTTTAGGCGATATAGATAACCTTGTTAACGGCGTTGATTTCCTCGTTGCGGACGGTTGTTTCTTGCAAAAAGATTATCAAGAAAACAAACCGCATATGTCTATTAAGCAAGTGTGCGAAATTGCCGAGAAATTCGGCGTTAAAACGCTTGTTTCTCATATTTCTTATAATTATAACGATGATGACGTAATTGCCGAAATTAACGAGTTTTCTTGCCTTACAAGTATTGCTATTGAAGGAAAGACTTACGATATTTAAAACTAATGAATTACCAAAGACGACTTTTTAACTATAGACCGCTTGTTATAATACTGCTTATTCTAATATTAGGCGCGCTTATTGCTTTTACGTGTTTGGTTTTGCCAAGTTATACGGCAATAACTATGCTTTCAGTGTATATAGCAGTGCTATTGGCGTTGGCTATAATATCAATAATTTATAAAAAGCCAAAGTATTATATAGCGCTTATTATTTCAATAATACTAGTAGTATTGTCTGCCGTTTCAGTGTTTAGTGTTAAGGCGGAATACGATAGGGAGATATTTTCGGGTTTTACCGAGTTTAACGGGGAAGTCGTTGAAGTTAAAGAATATACTAAACTTAACAATCAAAATTATTATAAAATAGTTGCTTTAGGTAACGTAAACGGCAGGGAAAATAAAGTTTCTTTCGGCGTGTATACGTCATACGATATTTACGTTGGCGCTAAAGTAAGTTTTAATGCGGAAATCGTTAAAAATACTTACCTGAACGAAAATGGTGAAAGTTATTTGTACTCCGTTATCGATAGGGAATATTATTCCGCTATAAACGTTAAAAATTTCAATCTAAAGGACGCGAACTTAAGTTTATTTTCTAAACTTAAACGCAATATTTTAATAAATCTAAAAACTTATTTGCCTGACAATTACGGGTTTTCTTACGCGTTATTACTTGGCGATACCGCTTATATAAACGACGGTGTTTTAGAAGGCTTTAGGTATTCGGGCGTTGCGCATATATTTGCGGTATCGGGACTTCACGTTGGGTTTTTGTACGGCTTTATATCAGCGCTACTAAAGTTGTTAAAAGTTAAAAATAAACCTAAAATTATAATAACGATATTTATATTGTTTTTATACGTTGCGTTTTGCGGGTTTACTCCGTCTTGTATGCGAGCGTTTTTGGTTTTAACTTTTATTTCTTTAAGCGATTTAATAGGTATAAAAGGGGATAAACTTTCTATGCTATCGTTAAGCGCGATAGTTATTTCTCTTTATAATCCGTATTACCTTTTAAGTATAGGTTTTATTCTTTCATACGTTACGTATATTTCTTTATTAGTTTTAACAGAACCTATTAAAGAGTTATTTAGCAAGGCGATGCCAACTAAAGTTGCTACCTATTTAGCGCCTTATACTTCGGCGTATTTAGGCTCTTTTCCTATAGTTATATCCGCGTTTGGTTATTATTCTTGTTTTGCAATGCTGTTTAATATGATTATACTTCCAATCGTTAGCGTTGCTTTCATTTTGAATTTTATTTCGGTTATATGTTTACTAATTTCGCCGTATTTATCTTTTGCAACGATACTGCCAAACGTTATTTTTACGGCATTGTCTTGGTTTATAACAAGGGTTAACTATTTAGCGTTCGTAATTAAAGGCGTTCGCTTTGGGTTTTCGATTGTTTTATATTATCTTATACTTTTATTTTCCACAAGAGAAATCAACTTACAGCCGAAAACACGCGGTTTAATATTAAAAATATTAATTTTTACCTTTATTTTGACTTTTTCTATGATAAACATTGGGGTTTTACCTTGATTTTTGCGTATAAAAATGTTAAAATAATAGCGGAGATTTTATCGTGAAGTTTGAAGATTTAAAAACAAGCCTAACAAACGGTGTAAAACCTATATATTTAATTGAGGGGGAAGACGCATTTTTAAGGGAATCTTCGCTTAAACTTTTAAAGGACGCTTTCTTAACCGAACCCGACTTTAACTTAAGCAATCTTTCCGTTGACGACGTTAAACAAGACCCTGAAGTTTTATTTACCGCGGTTCAAAGTTATCCGTTTATGGGTGACTATCGTTTTGTTGTACTTCGCGAATATTATCCTACCGCTCAAGAATTAAAATCAAAAATGCTTAAATCCGTTTTTAACGAGCCAATCGATACGGCGGTTTTAATAATTTTAAACCAAGATAAATCCTTAAACTTAAAAAAATTAGAAA
This sequence comes from Christensenellaceae bacterium, assembly GCA_045606165.1. Classification (GTDB taxonomy): domain Bacteria; phylum Bacillota; class Clostridia; order Christensenellales; family Borkfalkiaceae; genus HGM11412. The sequence continues at coordinate 18,397 of JAZURK010000216.1, read as the reverse complement.
CTGTTACGGTTGTAGAGTGTTCTAGATTACCCGACGACGTTATTGCTAAATGGGTTAGGGCGGAAACTAAAAAAAGCGAAGTCATTATAGATAAAAGCGCAATAGACCTACTTATTTCCTACACAAACGGCGATATGACCAAGATTAACGGCGAAGTTAACAAACTTATATCTTACGTTGGTAAAGGCGGTCAAATAGCCGAAAACGACGTTGAAAGCGTTTGTGTTAAGGATTCCGATTATAACGTTTTTGAAATTGCCGATGCGCTAGGCAAAGGTAACACCGAAAAAGTGCTTTCAATGATAAAGGAAACGCTATCTAAAAGTTCTAATAGGTATCAGTTGTTTATTAACGTGTATTACCACTTTAGAAAATTACTTCACGTTTCAATTTCTTCACTTAACGATACCGATTTAGCGTCGAGTTTAAATATAAAAAATCCAAAGGCAATATTCGTGCTTAAAAACCAAGCAAAAAACTTTAAAGTTAAACGCCTTAAAGAAATTTGCGATAAGTTTGCCTTTTACGACGCGTCGTTTAAACGTGGCGACGTTGCCGAAGAAAATGCGTTTTGGAACGCTATTTATAATTCACTTTTAAAATAAGGAGAAGGTATGGGAAAATTTATTTCTTTTGTTAACGACAAAATTTTACCGATATTTACTAATATATCCGTACCAAGCATAATTTTGCTTGCGATTATTGCCGTTGCGTTTTTCTTTTTATATAACTTACTTGATAAAAACAACGCTTATAAAATTACCGTTGTATTCTTTATTTACGCGATTGTTTTAAGCGTTTTAGCAATAGCGCTTAAATTTTCAAGAATGGAATTTTTAACGTTGCTTATTGCTTTTATCGTTTGCATCGTGGTAATGTTTTCAACGGAAATCAAGCGTAGCGTTTGGAATAGAAAAAACGTTAAGTTTGTTACGGGCGACGTTGCTAATACTATTAAAAATAACTCCAAAAACGTAACTAACTATATTAACGAGATTATTAAGGCTTTACTTAATATGTCCAAAAACGACGTTGGTGCGATTATCGTTTTATCTAACACAAAAATCCCAAGTAGCGTTATTGATACGGGTGTGAAACTTGATTCGGATATTTCTTCCGCTTTAATAGAAAGCATTTTCTCGCCAAAAACCCCACTTCACGACGGCGCGGTTATTATTCAAAACGATAAAATTCAAGCCGCTGGATGTTTCTTACCGCTTTCGCAAGAAACTGATTTGCCTAAAGAATTAGGTACTCGTCATAGGGCGGGTATTGGCGTTACCGAAATGCTTAACGCTACCGCGCTTATCGTTTCGGAAGAAACGGGCATTATTTCTATTGCTAAAGGTGGTAAAATTACTAGGTATGCCGACACCGAGGCGTTAAGGGCTGTTCTTCGCGAATACTATTGGCAAGATATTTTAAACGGCAACACAAAAAACACTCAAAATCGATAAGGAGGCTAAATTATGAATAATTCATACGAAAAGAAAGGTAAATCAAAAGTATTAATGATTATTTTAGACGCATTTTTAGCCGTAGTGACTTCGGTTATTGTGTTTATCGCTCTTAATTTACTTTAAAAATAACTCTATAGGCGCAACCGTAAGGTTGCGCTTTTTTTGTGCATAAATTTATGGTTGCAAGCGTATATTAAACGTGACAAAAGTTTTATAATTTCGACACAATTTGTCACGATATTTTCAAAAAAAGTTAGTAAAATAGAGGGGTAGGTTAAATGCGGTTTAATTTTAAACGTGGTAGTAAGTTGTTTTTAGCGGTTTCTTTTGCGGTTTTGTTTTGTTTATCTATAGCAATCAATAAAACGGATAGCGCTAGCGTTTATTTAAACGGAGTTAAGCGAAAACTTCCTATCTACTCGGTTGCTCGAGATGATAATAAAATTTCGATTTCCTTCGACTGCGCTTACGGTGCGGATTACACTGATAGTTTGCTTGATACTTTAGATAAGTATAACGTTAAATGTACTTTTTTCGTCGTTAAGTTTTGGGTGCAAAAGTATCCAGACAAAGTTCAAAAGATTATCGAAAGAGGACACGAAATTGGCACTCACTCGTCAACGCATCCGTATATGAGCAAATTGAGTAATGAACAAATAGCCAAAGAACTAAATGATAGCATTAAAGCGATAACCACTATTACGAATACGCCCGTAGAACTTTTTAGAGCGCCTTACGGCGATTATGATAACGAAGTTATTTCCGTTGCCGAAAGCCTAAACTTATATACTATTCAATGGGACGTAGATAGTTTGGATTGGAAGGATTTATCCGCTAGCGAAATTACAAGCCGTATAGTTAATAAAACTAAAAGTGGCTCGATTATTCTTTGCCATAACAACGGCTTAAATACTCATAAGGCGTTGCCAACCGTTTTAGGAAGTTTACAAAATAAAGAGTATGAATTCGTTAAAATTAGCGAACTTATATATAAAGACAATTACGTTATCGACAATACAGGCAAACAAGGGAGGGTTTCATGATTAACGAAATTAAGCAAAACAACAAGGTATACCTTAAAGGCGAAATTGTCACCGAAGCAAAATTCTCGCACGAAATGTACGGCGAAGGTTTTTACGAAATGGATATTTTAGTAAAGCGTTTATCGGGTCAGGCGGATATTTTACCCGTAACGATAAGCGAAAGGCTAATTGAAAGTCAAAACATAAAAGTAGGTACGGTGTTAACCGCGCTTGGTCAGTTTAGAAGTTACAATAAAATTGTTGACGGCAAGTCAAAACTTATGTTAACGGTGTTTATTAGGGAAATTTTAAGCGAAGACTATTCGGCTAATCCAAACAGTATCGTGTTATCCGGGTATATTTGCAAACCGCCTATTTATAGAACTACACCGTTTAATCGCGAGATTGCCGACGTATTAATAGCGGTAAATAGAGCGTATAATAAAAGTGATTATATACCTTGCATTGCTTGGGGAAGAAACGCGCGTTTCGTTAAAAACCTTACGGTTGGCGAAAGAGTTGCGTTGTCGGGTAGAATTCAATCCCGCGAATACCAAAAGAAATTAAGCGAAACGGATATAAAAATAATGACGGCATACGAAGTTTCTATATCTAAACTTGCAGCGTACGACAACGTTGATAATTTTGACATCGAAAAGGAGTTTGATATAGATAGGCAAATAAACGTAGTGGGTGAAAGCGTTTAAATATAATTTAACTTGACATTTTTAGTAATGAGATTTATAATAAGCATAGCCGTTAATTTTGGCTATGCTTATCGTTTACGACGGGGGATTATGAAAAACTTATATAAGATTTCTAGCGTTATTTTTGAAATTGAATATAATTATAAACTTTCTTTCGTTATTTTAGAACCGTATTTGTATACGGGCAGTGAAAGTCCTAGCGAGTTTATTTCCGTTACCCCTGAAGATATTGAGTACGAATTATCAGTAGCCGAAACTAGTGAACCCGCTATTATAGAGACGGGTTGTATTTTGAGAAAATACGCGGAAATTTGCTTAACGAAATATAATTCCCTTATATTTCACGCCTCCGCTATTAAGTATAACGATGGCGCGTATTTATTTACCGCTAAAAGCGGTACGGGCAAATCTACCCATACTTCACTTTTAAAACAATTATTGGGCGATAAAATCGAGTTTATTAACGACGATAAGCCAACCGTTAAGTTTGAAAAAAACGGCGATATTATCGTTTATGGTAACCCTTGGTGCGGTAAGCATTTAAGGGGACGTAATATATCCGCTAAACTTAAAGGGATAATAAAACTTGAAAGGGGTGATGAAAACAGTATAACCCCGATTTCTGAAGTTGAAATGTTACCCGTGCTTTTCGAACAATCGTATAAGCCTAAAAACTTAAACGATAATGCAGTGTTACTTGATTATTTTTTCAAAATGTTAAAGGGCGCAAAACTATATAAATTAGTTTGCAATAAAGATATTTCTTCAGCGGAGTGCACTTATAAAAACGTTTTATCAAAGGAAGATTAATATGAAAATTAAAAAAGGTTATATTTTAAGGGAAAACGTAGTTGGCAACGATAACAAAGTTGGTATCGTTATAGCGGTTGATAGTTCTATTAAAAATTTAAACGGCTATATTCAACTTAACGAAACGGGAATTTTTATTTGGAGATTACTTGAAAATGGCGCTACAAAAGATGAAATTGTTAGCGAGATTTTAAAGGTTTACGAAGGTGCGCCTTTAGAAGTTGTTAAAAACGACGTAGATAAAGTTATTAAGACTTTAGAAAATATAGGTGCGATTGATGAGTGATATTTCTATTGAACAAGGTCTTAACGAAAACGGTTTTATAATCTACGGCTTTAAGGGTACGAGTATGAATCCTTTACTTAAAAGCGGCAGAGATAAAGCCTACGTGGAAAAGGCTGAAAAGCCCCTTAAAAAAGGGGATATAGCCCTTTATAAACGCGATAACGGCGAATATATATTACACCGCGTAATGAAGGCTAAAAACGGCGTATACACCTTTTGTGGCGACAATCACTTTATATTAGAGCCAAACGTAAAGGCTAGTCAAATTTTAGGCGTTTGTACGGGGTATTTTATGGCCGGAGAATTTATTAAGTTTAATAAGTCCTTTAAATATAAGTTATATTTAACCTTTTGGGGTAAGTGCCTTTTTACTAGAAGAATTTTAAACGTTTTTAGAAGATTATTAAAAAAATAAAACACACCGAAACTTCGGTGTGTTTTTTGTTTATTCTTTTTTAAAGAGTAGTTTGTTTTCGATAAATATTAGCGAAATGGTTATCGTTAACGATATAAGTAAAATCATACAAGTAGTAACTATGCGCTTTTCGGCGTTACCACCAAGAAGGATTTGCTCCGATTGTTTTTCAGGTGTTGAAGAAATAATCGAGTCAACTAAATAACCGCTAACGACGTAGCCGATAGGTTCGCCGTCTTTTTCGCTAGCGATAAGCGTTAACGACTTACCGTTAAACGAATAAGTTTTAATAGCGTAAACTTCGTCGCCTTTATTGAGAGTTAAGATTTTATAGTTTTCGTCGAATATCGGTTTAGCAAGAAGAGTAGCGTTATTTGATATAAAGAATTTTGTATAGCCGTTATCTTTAACGGTAATTCCGTATTCAGTGTATAAACTTTTATCAATAATAGTAGCGTCTGCTTTTTCGTTAAAGTTATTGTTAACCGAAGTTTTCCTAACAAGAGCAATCATTTTAGGGGAGTACGAAACTAAATAGTATTCGCTATTTAAATCGGCTATAACCGTGTAAACCCTAGACGTGTTAGGATTGGATATTGGCGTAATATCGTTAAAGTATAAATTATCGCCGTCCTTAATATAATCGCCAAGCGTAATTTTAAAAAGTTTTGCGTTAGGGTTAACGGATACGAAAGTTACGTCGGTAATGATATTGCTAGCGTTAACGTTATTAGCGCTGATTTTAGCAAGGCTTTTTACGTTAAGCGCGTTATCCGCCGTTTTATGTATAGACGCGTTTGATAAGAAATAACAAGTTTCACTAGTATAGTTTAAAACCATATCTTTAACTTGTAAGTTTTTATAAACGTTAAGGTTAAATTCAAGTTTTTGGTTGCCTTTATCCGTCAAAGTATATCTTGATACTTGGTTGTTAGGGGATAATAGGTAAACGTTTCCGTCAAAGTCCGTTTGCATAGAAAGGACTTCTTCTTGAATTTTTATCGGGGTAGTTAAAGTGTTGCTGTAAAGCCTTACTAAATATCTTTCTCCGTCGTCCGATAAATAATGAAGGTAAGTGTTGCCAAAAATATCTACTGTAATATTTTTTGCTTCGCCTATTATCTCCGTGCTTTCGCTGGTAAGGGTTTCTTCAGTTATTATAGAAAGTTCGTTGTCAATCGACGGCATTATCCATTTATAAACGTTAACGTAGTTGTAGTTAAGGTTATTAGCGGTATCCGTATAGTAGAATACTTCATCAAGATAAGCAAGGGAAGTAACCGACGCGTTTTCTATCGTTTTAACTTGGTTAAGAGTGATAAATTCGCCTTCAACTTGTTCGTATAAAGTAAGGTTTAATCCGTCGTAAATTAAAACGTGAGTGTCTGACGCGGTGATAAGTTTTATTTCAAATTCAGGTTTTGTTTCGTAGATTGACGATAAATCAATCTTTTTATATTTATTTTTTCCGCTTTCGTCAAGTGAAACTTTAACTATACGCTTTTTAGTAGGTTGATTTTCGATAGGTACGGTTGCATTATCTACTACGTAAACGTAGTTTTCACTTAATACAGTGTTACTTGTATTATTGGTTAATCTAAAATCAGCAGTCGACTCGGTTGTGATTGCAAAGTGGGTAAAAGTATCCGTTTTTGTGTCAACTTCTTGTATGCAGTTAAGGTTAATGTCGCATACGAGTAAATTACCGTCTTTAACCGTTAAGCCTTGCGGGGTATTAAACGTTCCTAAACTTTTAGAGTTTTTATTCGCGGGGATTACGAGCATAGGTTCTTCACTACCGTCTTTTTTTACTTTAGACAAGCCTTCGCCCATAGCCGTGTAATAAATATAATCGCCAAGTTCCACGCAGTAGTTAATATTTTTAATTTCCGCCACTAAATACGCGGTAGAGTTTGATAAAGAATATCTATATAAGCAAGGGTCGGCGTAATAGTATACGTATTTATCGTTAGATAAAAAGCCAAGCGAAGTCATTTCAACTTCAATTTCGATAGCGGTTTGGGTAAAATTAGGAACTTCGCCAGATAAGTCTACGGTGTAACTTTTAATTCCGTTTGAAGTGTTGGCTATTAAAATATCGTTTTTAATCGAAAAGAAGTTAGACGCGATAACCCCGGTTTTTTGAGGTTTAGCGTGTAAATTGCTAGTTGGTAAATAATAAACGTCGTTTCCGCTTAAGTAAAAGACGTAATCGCCGTACTTTTCAATTTGAGTAATACCAAATATCGTGCTTTCGCCGTTCAAAACGCCCCTTCCGTTAATAACGACGTATTTTTCTAAAGTAGGGTCGTAAACGCTTATTCGGTTATAGTTTTTTGATGCGTCTTCTTCGTTTTTGTAAAACTCCGAAATAATCATATAACCGTCGCTTGACATATTAATTGCAACGGGGGAGTTAAGGTCGTAAAATTCAAGTGGTGAAGACGGCAAGAAAAATTTTGTTTCAACTTGTGTTTTTTCGGAGGCTTGTACGTCGTTAATAGCGCCGTTATAAATAAATAACGCCGATAAAGAAAATACGAACAATGCGCATAAAACTTTAAGTAAAAATTTCTTCATACGTGCCTCCTTTAACTAAAGTATATATTTAAGTATAACATATTATTTTGTTTTTTCAATAGTAAAATAGATTAACTTTATTATTTTTTTAAATTTTTTTGTTCGTGCCACCCATTTGGCATATTATTTTTTTTAGAATAAATACGAACAAATGTTCGCAAATATAAAATTATAGCCGTAAAAAAAATTAAAATCAACGCGTTATGACATATTTTTAACAAATTTTGTTTAAAATTAATTTATTTTGTGCAAAATTGTCATATTCTATTGAAAATCGTGTAAAATAGAACTTATAATTTTGTTGAAGGAGAGGATAATATGTGTTTTTACGGAAAAACGATGCTTGCTTGTTATAACAACGTGGATAGCATAAATAAGCAAATTGAAAACTTAATAATTAAAAAGGCAAAAAATTCTTTTTACGGGTGCAATTCCGCTCTTGCCGTTGCTGAAGAACTTATTAATTTAAACGAAGTTAGGCTTGATTTAATGGAACTTAAAGATATTACTTTAAAAGCGTTAGAAAAAATGAAACCTGAAGATAGGATTTTACTTGAGTATAAATATTTTAAGATAGTGCCTAATATAGAAAACTTCGACCACACTTCGCGCAATTATTTTAGAAAGCAGGTTAGGGCAATACTTCGTTTTCATAACGTGCTAGAAAAAATGGGTTTTACTGAAAAGTGGTTTTTTGACAAATATTTGAAAATTGCCTTTATCAAAGGCGCGTATCAAAAAACGTTAAAAGAAGAAGGCAAAAAATACGTTCAGTAGTTATTCGCCTTCTTCAAAATATTCGGTTTTTTTGCTCGTTTTATTTTTAGTTGGTTTAAATAAAAAGTAAACGACTGAAATGCAAACGGTTGATATTCCAACTATTATTATAATTTGCAGGTTTTCGCCGAGCACGGCGGTTGGTTTTTCGATGTTGTCTGTGTCGCTAGGCGTGATTTCTTCCGGTTCGTCGGGCTTTGGCAACGGGTCGCTATTAAGTGGGATTGAAAAACTGTTTAAGCAATTTTTATCTATATAGCCGAGTTTGTTTTTTAAATACACCATACACATAACCGAGCCTTGCTTATCTTTAATTTCGCCGTAGTAAATCATAAAGGTTTCAGCGGGCACGTTAAAGTAGGCTTTTTTCTTGTCAACGTCGTTGAAAAGAACGTCTTGGGTAGAGGAAGAAACTTTAGTAACGGCGTAAGGGTTTACGGGCGAAAGTTCGCTAACAGTTAACTCGTTTAAATCCATATAACCAATGATTACGGGATAATCTTGGTCGTCGTTTCCGTAAACCACTCGCGCAGTAGTGCCGTTAACGTATTCCGCTTTTACGTAATAGGTGTAAGGCACGATAAAAAGTGGTTGGGATAAGTTTTGGTCGCTATAAATATAAACGTTTTCTTGAAGAACTCTATAATATTTATTTTCGTAAGCGTAAACGGGTTTTGCTATCACGGATAACGAAAAATAAAACAAGGCTAGAATAATAAAAATAATTCGTTTCATATAGCAATAATTATAGCGGTTGATTAAGAGTATAAATCGTCGAATTTTAAGGTAAAAAGCATAAAAAAGTCATAATGGAAAAAAGTATCGTACTAAAAATTAAACAAATTGAAAAAGAACAGCAAAGAAGATACCAAAACAGCCTTATACTTCGCTACAACACGGGTAAGAAAAAACATAAAAAACAAGTTTTGTTCCACAAATGCAAAAAGAAAAACCGTTGGGTATTCGGCGGTAACCGTACGGGCAAAACGGAATGTGGCGCGGTTGAAACGGTATATATTTCAAGGGGTATTCACCCGTATAGAGAAAATAAGAAAAACACTTTTGGTTGGGTGGTATCCCTTTCAACGCAAGTACAGCGCGACGTAGCGCAAGAAAAGATTTTAAAATATTTAAACCCCGATTGGATTGAAGATATAACTATGCTTTCGGGTAAAAAAGACAGTCCGTCAAACGGAATTATCGACCAAATCAAAATTAAAAACGTTTTCGGTGGAATTTCTACTATCGGCTTTAAAAGTTGCGACCAAGGTAGAGAGAAATTTCAAGGCAGTTCGCTGGATTTCGTGTGGTTTGACGAAGAACCGCCCAAAGACGTTTACGACGAGTGTAAAATGCGTGTTTTGGATAAATGCGGGGATATTTTCGGCACTATGACGCCACTTAAAGGATTGACTTTTATCTACGATGAAATTTATTTAAACAAAGGCAATTCTAAAGACGTTTGGTATGAGTTTATCGAGTGGGCGGATAATCCTTATTTATCCAAAAAGGAAGTTAAAAAACTTACGGAAACTTTAAGCGATAGGGAATTAAAGTCAAGGCGTTACGGCGAATTTACGAGCGATAGCGGTCCCGTTTATACGGAATTTGATGAAAGCGTACACGTTATCGAGCCCTTTTCTATTCCGTACGGTTGGCAAGACGGTATGTCGATTGACCCAGGACTTAAAAATCCACTATCTTGTCACTTTTACGCTGTTGATTACGACGGGAACGTTTACGTCGTTGCCGAGCATTATAAATCGGGGTTAGACGTGGAAACCCACGCTAGCGAAATTAAAAAAATTGCCGATAAAATAGGTTGGCGTAGAGACTTTAACGGAAATTTAAGTTCGCTAATCGACTCCGCTGCTAATCAAAAGACTTTAGCGTATTCTAAATCTGTTGCCGAACTCTTTTACGATAACGGAATAAACGTTAACGCAAACGTAAACAAGGATTTATTCTCGGGGATAAATAGGGTTAAAAGTTATCTAAAAAGTAACAAACTGTTTATTTTTAAAACTTGCGTAAACCTTATAAGAGAAATCAAGGGGTATAGATGGGGCAAGGAAGATTGTCCTATAAAACGCGACGACCACGCGCTAGACGAACTTCGTTATTATCTTATGACTAAACCGCACGTAGACAAACCTACTAAAGTTTTAAACGAAGTTCAAAAAGATAAGCAAAGACTTATAAGAAAGGTGTCAAAAAACAACAAAGGGGGAAGATTTTACGGATAATGAAGAAATTACTAAAGCCCTATTAAAAAGGGCGGTTGGGTTTAACGCAACTGAAGTAACTGAAGAATATTCGGGTGGAGAAGACGGCGAAATGCGTATGATAAAGCGCAAAGTCGTGTCTAAAAACGTACCGCCCGACGTGTCCGCCGCCAAACTTCTTTACGAACTTGAAGGCGGAACTACCGACTTAAAAGACTTAACCGATGAAGAACTAGAAAAGGAAAAGCAAAGGTTAATTCAAATTTTAAAAGACGGCGAAGAAACGGAAAGGGAAAACGCCGAAACATAAGGAGAATATCAACTATGAAAATCGAAAAAATCAAAACTAAAATAGTGTGCGACGTTTCAGGTTGCGGTAATCTTGCCGTTTACCAAATCAAGCACGGCGAAGGCGAAAACAACTGTTATTCGCTAAACGTTTGTAATGAGTGCGCTAACAAAATGCACAAAGCTTTTAGCGGTATTTTGGGGGTAAAACAAAGTGGTAAAAATAAACTCTAAAACTTGCGAAGAAAAACGCCTTTCAACCCTTGCAAGCGAAGTTTTAAGCGACTTTCAAACGCGCAGGGAAGAAAGGAAATCACTAGAAGAACAGTGGAAGTTAAACCTTAACTATTTAGCGGGCAATCAGTACTGCGAAATTTCGCCAACGGGTGAAGTTAGGGAAGAAAGCAAGTATTACGGTTGGCAATCGCGTAGCGTATTTAACCACGTTGCGCCGATTATTGATACAAGGCTTGCTAAACTTACAAGGGTTCGCCCTAAAATGTCGGTTAGGGCGTCGGGCGGTATGGAAGAAGATTTAAAAACCGCGCAAATTTCAACGGATATTTTAAACTCTACGTATCATCGCAAGGAAATCGACGGGATTATCTCCAAAGCAACTAGTTGGGCGGAAACTTGCGGTAGCGCTTTTTACAAGATTACTTGGGATAATAATTTAGGTAAAAAAATCGGCGAAAAAGACGGCAAACCCGTCTACGAAGGAGATATTAAAATCGACGCTATTCCACCTTTTGAAATTTTCCCCGACAACCTTTATTATACCGAGATTAGCGAACTAAAAAGTATTATTCACGCTAGGGCGATAAGCGTATCCGAGGCGTATGAAAAGTACGGTGTTGAACTTAACGGCGAGAGCATAGACGTATTTACTTTATCAAGTAGCGGTGCGTCCTACAACGGTGGATATAAAGAGAAAAAGGTATCTATGACCTTAAAAAACCACGTTTTAATTATTGAAAGATACGAAAGGGAAAGTAAGGATTATCCTAACGGTAGACTCGTAGTAGTTGGCGGTGGGAAAGTTCTTTACGAAGGGGATTTACCTTACAAAAACGGTGAAGACGGAAAACGTGATTTTCCGTTTATCAAGCAAAACTCTTTATCTATCGCGGGCAGTTTCTTCGGGATTAGTTTAATTGAAAGGCTTATACCACTTCAACGCGCTTATAACGCTGTTAAAAACCGCAAATACGAGTTTATGAACAGAATTAGTATGGGTGTTTTAAACGTTGAAGACGGCTCGGTAGACACCGAAGAACTCGTTGAAGACGGTTTGTCTCCCGGAAAAGTTATAGTTTATAGGCAAGGTTCAAGACCACCGCAAATGATGAATTCGGGTAGTGTTCCTATTGATTTTTCTTACGAAGAAGAAAGGCTTAACCAAGAATTTATTAAAGTATCTGGTAGCAGTGAACTTTCTAGAACTTCCGACGTAAGTTCGGGCACGATGTCGGGTACTGCAATTGAACTTTTAATCGAACAGGATGAAACTAGACTTTCCGTTACCGCTGAAAATATCCGTTCGGCTGTCAAGCAAATGGCAAAGCAAATTATTAGGCTTTTTAAAGAGTTTGCAGGCAATCAACGAATTATGAAAAGCGCAAGCGACGGTAAACAAGTTAAACTTTTCTATTTTAAGTCTAGCGATTTAACAAGTGACGACGTTGTTTTTGATACGGAAAACGAACTTTCGCAAACTCCGGCGCAAAAGAAAACCGCGGTGCTCGAAATGCTTAAAAGTGGGCTATTAGGCAATGAAAACGGTGTAATCGACCTTCGCACTAAAGCCAAGATTTTAGATATACTTGGCTATGGTTCGTTAGATAACACGCAAGATATCGTGAAACTGCACAGAAATAAAGCGGAAAAGGAAAATATAGATTTAAAATCAAACAAAATAGCCGTTGACGTTTATGATAATCACAGCGTACACGTTGAAGAACACGTTAGAAAACTTTTAGAAATCGACGGCGAAAACGTAGTAGATAACGGCTACAAAAATAACTTAATCGAGCATTTAAACGAGCATAACTTGTTTAGTATTAATAGCATAAAGGGGAAAGAAAGTAATGAATAACAATCAAGTGGCGGGAGAAAATAGTTTAGCACAAATCAACGGCGACGGTATGCACACCGCGGAGGCGGAAAAGGTATTAGGCATTGAAACGGCTAGTGATTTTGGTAGGTTTAAAGACGCTAAAGGACTATTGGACGCCTACAATTCCTTGCAGAGTGAGTTTACTAGACGCTGTCAACGAGTTAAGGAATTGGAAAGGGAAATTGAAAATATCAAAAATTCGGAACAACCTATCGTGAATTCCGAAAAACTTTCAAACGGGGACGAGCGGAAAGGCTTTTTGTCGGTGTTCCCCGAAGCCGAACCGCATTTGCAGTCTCTTTACCAAATAGCCGCAGGTAAAGGCGACGAAAGTCAAGGACGATTAGAAAGGGCGTATATAGACAAATTATTAACCGATTTAAAAACCCAACGTGAGTATTTTACGTCAACGGATTATTTAAGTTCGGTTATAGAAAAGTCTAGCGATTTGAAAAACGGGATAATTCGCGGTTATCTCGATGAAATCTACGCAACCAAAACTAACGTTCCACTTATTTCGGGCGACGGAAAGGTGTGTATAACGCCACCGTCAAATCCCAAAAATATATCAGAGGCAGGAAATCTTGCCAAGCAAATTTTTGATAAATACAAGGAGAATTTATAATTTATGGTAACAATGACAAACGCGGATGACGCTTTAAAATCCGCATATTTAGGTGTGGTTAGCGAACAACTTAACACGGCAATCAACCCTTTACTTGCCAAAATCAAACAAACGGCTTCTGACGTTTGGGGTAAGGAAATTAGAAGACTTGCGCAATACGGCATTAACAGTGGTATTGGTGCTGGCGATGAAGACGGAACTCTTCCTACAGCATCGGGTAATAACTACGAACAATTCGTTTTAACTTTAAAAAACTTATACGGTACTATCGAAATTAGCGATAAAGCGATTAGGGCAAGTGAAAACAGTTCCGGCGCTTTCGTAAACCTTTTAAACGCTGAAATGGAAGGACTTTTAAAAGCATCTTCGTATAACTTCGGCAGAATGTTATTTGGTGACGGTTCAGGTATTTTAGCGGGTGTTGCCGACGTGTTAAGTAAAGGTGTTTTAGTAACGAGTACTAAAAATTTAGTTGAAGGTATGGTTATCGACTTTAGAAATGAAGATGGTACGATTATTCCTTCAGTTTCAGGAAGAAAAATTCTCAGCATCGATAGAAGTGATAATACTATTGTCGTATCGGGAGCTAAGTTTACTGACCTTGACGTTCCTATCGGTAGTTTTATTACCGTTCAAGGTTCGTACAATCAAGAAATTACTGGTCTTGGTGCAATTTTTAAAACTACGGGTGAACTTTACGGTTTATCAAGGGATACTCACAAATGGCTCGTTCCTTACATTAAAGATAACGTAGGCGAAATCAGTGAAACGGTAATTCAAACTGCAATCGACTATCTTGAAGAAAATTCGGGTAGCAGAGTTAACTTTATCGTATGTTCAAGCGGTGTAAAAAGGGCTTTCCAAAACCATTTGTCTACTTACAAAAGAAATTTAGACGTAATGGACTTAAACGGTGGTTATAAAGCGCTTTCTTATAACGGTATTCCTATCGTTTCGGATAGATTTTGCCCAGACGGTACTATGTACCTTCTTAATACCGACGACTTTGCTTTACACCAACTTTGCGATTGGAAATGGCTTGAAGGCGAAGACGGTAGGGTAATCAAACAAGTAGCGGACAAACCTGTATACAAAGCAACGCTCGTAAAATACGCCGATTTAATTTGCTCGCGCCCATGTGGTCAAGCAATGCTTAAAGGCATTACCGAAGCGTAAAACGTCCACACCCTTTGGGTGTGGATTAAAGGAGAAGTATGACTGTTAAAAGCATAATAAAATTAGCATCAAGTTTACTTAATAGAAAAGATTTAATCTCATACCTAGATAGCGGTAAAACAACCGATGAAGAAAGGGTTGTTCAAGACGTAGAAACTCTTGTAACTACTTATAACGTTATTGCCGAAGAACTTTCAACTATATATAACTACATATCATATACGCAAAAACTTACGGTAAGTAACGGCGTTTTAAAATACTCGCAGTTTACTTATAACCCCGTTAAAATTTTATCGGTTAAAGATATGAACGGTGATGACGTAGAATGTACTATTCTTCCGACAGAACTTCGAACTAAAACAAGTAGAATAGAAGTTAAATACACTTACGTTCCACCCAAGCGAAAAATTGTTGAAGAAAGCGATTTTACGAATACGCCTATCAAGGAAGGCGTTATCGCTTACGGCGTGGTTACGGAATACTGTTTAATTAAAGGTATGTACGAAGAAGCAGGGCTATGGCACGATAAATACCTAAACGGACTTAATCACGCGCTGTCAAACGGCAAGTCGAAAAAACTAAAAGGTAGGGTGTGGTGGTAATGTTTTATAAACGCAAATTCTACGTTCCTTCCGTAATAAAAAACAAAGTTACAATAACTAATTTTCTATCGGGTATGGACGGCGACGTGGACGATAAATTAAAACAACCTAAAACGCCTAACGTTTGCTATAACTTTAATCCTTTTGACGGAGCGTTAAGGAGCGCCGAGGGCGCGTCAGTATTTAGGTTTGGCGAAAATCAGTATTCGTTGCCTAATAACGTAATGGTAAAAAAGGCGTATTATTATAAAAGATTTGATACGGCTTTGGGTGTGCGCGATGATAAAATCGTTTGCTATTGTACCGATAATTACCTTTACGTTTGCCCTATAAATAGCACTACGGGAATATTCAATAAAATTGCCGATAGTTACTATAAAAACCCGCCTATAGCCGTAAATTACAACTATTACGGCAACGACGTTATGTTGTTTTCAATAAACGATGGGTGTATTTCCGTTTTGGACAATTTAGTATTAACGCGTTACGGCGATACTCCAACGATTTTAAATATGTGCATACATAACGAAAGGTTGTTTGCAACTGTTGAAGGCGATATTAACACCGTTTGGTTTTCGGGACTTTTCAATCCTGTTGAGTGGAACGTTTCGCTTGACGGCGCTGGTTACGTTACTATTCCCGACGAAAGAGGTAAAATGCTTAACCTAGTAAGTTTTTACGACTACGTTTACTTGTTTAGAGAATACGGTATTTCACGTATTTCCGCCTATGGCGACCAAACGGATTTTAGGGTGGATAACTTATATTTAAGACACGGCAAAATTTTTGGCAACTCTATTACCGTTTGCGGTGATTATATAGTGTTTTTAGCAAGTGACGGACTTCATATTTTCGACGGTATAAATTCTAAAAAGTTACTTCCTTCGTACGATAGTTTCTTCGTTGGGATTGATAATCAAAACGCTCAAGGCGTTTATTTTGATAATAAACTTTTCTTTAGCGCGGATATGCGTGTAAACGGTAAGGTTGGCAACGTTACTATCGTTTACGATTTTAAAAGAAAAGCCGAGTACGTTTTAAAAGGTCTAAATTTAGCCGAACTAGTATCGGCAAATGGCGACGATTACTTTTTATTCGGTGTAACGAAGGGTTGTAATTTAGTTAAAATTGATAATAGCGGATGTTTTTTAGGCGATGCTACCGAAAAAATTTGGAAAAATTCCGCAAGTGACTTTGGAATTTCAGTTAAAAACAAACGGCTTTACAAGTTTTCAGTCGACACCGATTACGAGATAAAAGTTATAATTAATTGCGACGGCGAAAATTATTATTACGTTCTTGATAAATATGATAACGAGTTAAACTTGGATATCGTTGGCAATCTGTTTCAAATTACCATTATCAGCGAATTTAGATATGCAAGGATAATTTCCCCAACCTTATACTTTAGTTACGTCAAGGAGGGGTTATGATAGAAATTGATTATGGTAAAGAGGCGTACGTTAAATTACTTGAATTAAAAAAGAAGGTGGAAAGCATTGAAAAACAATTATCTAAATTTCATTATAACGAACTCAAATTTAATTTGGGTTCAGACTATAACGTTACAAAATGGGAACAGTCTTTTTCTTTAGACGCGCTAAACGAAGGTAAGCATTACTTTAAGTTTAAAATAGACGCGCAAATTTTGAATATAACGGGTATCGTTACTGAAATTTACGTTAATAACGTGCTTTGTTACACCTTTGCTAACCTTATCGACGGCGTGTATCCTTTTGCTATAAGTCCAACGCTTATAAAAGGGGAAAATACCTTAAAGATAGTAATGAATTCCGCACAGGAGTTTGATTTAAACTCCTGCGCGGTAGAAGTTTGCGGGCTTGTTTCTTACGCGAAAGCGTACTATTCGTTATCTTTAGCAACGAAAGGAAATATGAACTACGTTATAAGAAAAACGCCAACGGCAACTAGGGTTTGTTATTACTATACGGATAATAGTTTAAAAACCGTTAGAATTTTATACAATCTTAAAGATGCTAAAATCGTTGCGGTTGATGATAATTACCTTTATTTCGTAGTGATTCAAGAAAACGATACCGCGTATTTAACTAAAATGAGTTTGAGTAACTTTTTAATTGAAGAATACCCGTTAAACGTAAGTGGGGTAAGTAGTATTGCCGGTTATAGTTTTAACGGCGGGATTAAAATATTGTTTTGCAAACTTTATAGTTTGTACGAAGGCGTGTTTAATCTTGATACAAAAACTTTTACTTATTCTAATACGGGTAAAAAAGCCGTAAAAGTTTATGCGGAAAGCGATTGTCCTAACGCATTTATTATTACCGATAAAAATAACGATAGTAAGTTTGTTAGTAAAAATGGTAACGTTATAACGCTTGCAAAAGGGGATAACTACCATTTTATTGAAACGCACGACGGATACGACGTGGAATTTACCGTAAACGAAAGAATAATGAAACAGTCGATTATCGGTTTAAAAACTACTAGAGAAGAAACCGTAGAATACTCTAGCGAAAGATTATTGCTCGTGACGGGTAAATATTTAATAAGAAACAGGGAAGAAGTAACCATTAAATAGGAGAGAATATGTTTGACATTGAAGGAAAAATTAAGTCTTGGTTTAAAAACAACGTATGGAATCCGATAGTTTCTGGCGTTGAAAAAATAACGCAAAAAGACAAAGAAAAACCCGAAGGGTTAGAAATTTTAACTGACGAAGAATTAACTGAACTTGCAAAAAAGGAATTTATAGACGATTATAACTTTAAAAAAGGCGAACTTGATAAAACACTTTTAAAGGAAACGGAAAAATCTAACGATAAAGCCACCAAAAGCGTTAAAACCCAAGAAAGTAAAATTGCCGATATTAACGATTACTACGATAACCAAACCAAAAAAACGGTAACGGATTCGGTTAATCAAGGAATATCTCGTTCAAGCATCGTTGACGGTCAAATCGACAAGTTAAAAACTGAAAAGCAAGCGGAAATAAAAAGTGTTGAAGATAACCTTAAAAGCATTATCGAAGACAATAATAAGCAAATTGGCGAATATACTGAAAAGTACGATTCAAACCTTAAAGATTTAAACGAAAAGTTTAATGCTAACGTAAACGAAAAGTTTAAACAGTTAAAGGCAGAGCAAGATAAGAAAATTCAAGAATATTACGCTAGCCTTGGCGACCTTGAAGATTTGAAACAAAAGGAAAAGGAAGCGGAATATCAAAAACTTCTTAACAAGTATAAAAATATTAAACTTGACGATATAAACGTTGAAGAATTAAAATCGCTTCCTGAAGAAGAAGTCGGATCGTAGCCATGTCGTTC
>JAZURK010000215.1:0-4239 GCA_045606165.1 Christensenellaceae bacterium | reverse complement strand
TTTGAAGGTCAAACTAAAGGCAAACTTGGCAACGTTGAAGTTAAATCCGCGGTTGAAAGTTCAACTATTGAAGGTCTTACCGTCGTATCTAAAAATAAAAAAGAATCAAAGTGTTTCGACGCGATTATGGAAAAGGCTATTTCCGCAGCAAAGGAACGCGAGGCGATTAGACACACTAAAGAACTTAATAGGGCAAAATCTGGTGCTGACTCAACAAGGTTACTTGGTAAACTTGCTAACTGTTCGTCTAGGGACGCTAGACTTAACGAAATTTTCATCGTTGAGGGTGACTCTGCGGGCGGTAGTGCAAAAGAAGGTAGGGATAGAAAGCATCAGGCAATTTTACCACTTCGTGGTAAACCGCTTAATACCGAAAAGAAATCTCTTATTGAAGTTCTAAAAAATGAAGAAATGAAAACTATTATATCCGCGCTTGGTACGGGTATTGGTAGCGATTTTAAAATCGACGACCTTAACTATAATAAAGTTATCATTTTATCCGATGCCGACCAAGACGGTTATCATATTAGATGTATTTTATTGACTTTCTTCTTTAAATATATGCCTAATCTTATTAAAGAGGGACACGTGTATATTGGTATGCCACCGCTTTATAAGGTTTATAAAAAAGACGTTGTAGAATATGCTTACGATGAAAAAGAACGCGAAATTGCCGAGCAAAAAGTTGGTAGGGGTTATCAAATACAGCGCTATAAAGGGCTTGGAGAAATGAACCCTTCACAACTTTGGGATACGACTTTAAACCCTGAAACAAGGATGCTTTTAAGGGTTACAATCGACGATGCCGCTAATGCGGAAAGGCTTATTACCACGCTTATGGGCGATGCGGTTGAGGAAAGAAAGATTTATATTCAATCACACGCAAATTTTAATAAAGAAGATAATTTTGACATAAAAAATAAGGATTAATATGGCTAAAGAAATCGAAATAACTGAAAAAATAATAGACAGTAACATTGAATCGGTACTTCATAATTCAATGATTCCTTACGCCGAATACGTTATATTAGATAGGGCGCTTCCTAGGGTAGAGGACGGTTTAAAACCCGTTCAACGTAGGATTTTATACGCTATGAACGAACTCGGCTTAACGCCTGATAAACCGCACAAAAAAAGCGCAAGGGTAGTTGGTGAATGTCTTGCAAAATACCATCCGCACGGCGATACTTCCGTATACGACGCTATGGTGCGTTTAGCGCAACCTTTCAATATGCGTATGACGCTCGTTGACGGACAAGGTAACTTTGGTTCGGTTGATGGCGACGGCGCTGCCGCTATGCGTTACACGGAGGCAAGGCTTAATAATTTAGCGCTTGATATGTTAAAGGATTTAGATAAAGACACCGTCGATTGGGAAAATAACTTCGACGACTCTTTAAAAGAACCTAAAACACTTCCTAGTAGATTTCCTAATATTTTGGTAAACGGCGCTATGGGTATTGCGGTTGGTCTTGCAACTAATATCCCACCGCACAATTTAACCGAAGTAATCGACGGCGCTATTTCATATATCGACAATCCGAAGATTAAACTTCAAGAAATGATGAAAATCGTTAAAGGTCCAGACTTTCCAACGGGCGGTTATTTAATCGCGGGCGAAGAACTTGAAAAGGCGTACGAAACGGGTAAAGGTAAAATCTTAATTCGTTCAAAATTGTCGGTAGAAAGGGAAAATTCGGGTAAACAAGCAATCATTGTAACGGAAATTCCTTACCAAGTAAACAAAGCGATGCTTATTCAAAAAATAGGTCAACTTATGGTTGATAAAAAGGATGAATTTGCTGGTATTCAAGACGTTGTTGACGAGTCCGACCGTCACGGTATGCGCATCGTTATAAAACTTAAAAAAGACGTTGATGCTACCGACGTTCTTGACCTTTTATATAAGAACACCAACTTGCAAGTTTCCTTTGGTATCAATATGGTAATGATAGCCGACGGTAAACCTCAACAACTTGGTCTTTTAGACGTGTTTAAGTATTACACCGAATACCAAAAACAAGTAGTTTTAAGGCGTACTAAATATGATTTAGCAAAAGCTAAACTTCGCCACGAAATCGTTCGAGGTTTAATTATAGCGGTTACCGATATCGACAAGGTTATCAAAATAATTAAAAAATCGGCAGATACCCAAACCGCTAAACAAAACTTAAGAAAAGAATTCAATTTAACCGACGTTCAAGCGCAAGCAATTCTCGATTTAAAACTTGCAAGACTTACTAAACTTGAAATCGACAATTTAAAAGATGAACTTGCGTCTTTAGAAGAACTTATAAAAAGGTTAACTCAAATCGTTGAAAGTAAACGTAAACTTAACGAAGTTGTAAAGGACGAACTTACTCAAGTTAAAAAGAAATATAAGGAATTAAGAAAAACTATTATCGTTGGTGACGCTCAAGAATTAACCCATAAGCGTATGATTAGTGAATCAAAAACCGTAGAAAACTACGTCATCGGCTTTAGCGGTAAAGGTCTTGTAAGAAAGGTTAAAGTTTCGTCTTACTCTCGCAGTAAAACCGATACGCCTACTCCAAGCGAAATATTCTTATTCTCTGTAAAAGCGAATATTAACGACGTGATTTACGCATTTACCAATAAGGGTAATTTATTTAGAATGCTCCCTGATAATATCCCCGAAGGTCGTGGAGCGGGACAAGGTGGCGTAACCTTTGATAGTATCTTTAAAGAGGCGTTTAAGGACGAATATCCGGTTGCTTTCTTTAACTTTGAAGGTGACGAGCCAAGCGGTAAGGTTTTAACCTATACTAAACTTGGTATGATAAAATGTACCGATTGGGAAGATTATGCTTTCTCTAGGTCGTCTTGTCAAGCAATTAAACTTAAAGACGGTGATAGCGTAATCAACGTAGAACAAGATTTAGAAAATAAAGATATATTCTTCGTAACTAATAAAGGCGTATGCTTAAGGGCAAACAAAGTAGTGCCTGTGCAAGGTAGGGTTGCGGTTGGCGTTAAAGGCGTCGACCTTGCCCCAGACGACTTTGTTATTACAGCAACTCAAACTGACGACGATACGTCTACCGAAGTTATTATCGCAACGAGTTTCGGTACTTTCAAAAAAGTATTTATAGGAACTATTACTAAAACTGCGCGCGCTTGTAAAGGTGTAAAAATCGTTGACCTTGGCGATAGCAAACTCAACGAATGTACCGTACTTGCGCAAGTTATAAAATCAGGCGAAAACGCGTTGCTGACTGTGGTTGATAGAATAGGTACAATCTATTACATCGACTCGCTTGAAATTCCACAGGACAGCAGGACGACAAAGGGTAAATACGTACCTAAAATTGGTCCGTGTCAACCTCAAGTTGTCTACTGCGCCAAGCGTTAACGGAGACTTAACTATCAATAACAACTTAATAAAAACTACGATAAAACCTAAAAAAATAAACGTTGTTGATGGTCTAGGTGCTCCAGAGGATAATAAGGAAACTCAAGCCAACGACAACGAGTGTTTAACTGAAAACAGCGCTTTAAAAACTGACGTTAAAACTGCTGAACAAGAAAAAGAAGTTGTTGAAATTACGGGTAAAGCCGAGCCGGAAACGGTTGAAAATTCTATTTATGAAGACGTTAAAGAACCGCTTGAAACCGTCGAAATAGCCGATAATAAAGAGGAAGAAATCAACGAGCAAAAGCCTATTGAAACTCCTGAAGAAGTTAAGGTTAAAAGCTTTAATAAGCAAGAACTAATTTTAGGTTTTAACGAGGCAAAAAATCAAATCAAAAACTTATATGATACGATTTTCGGCTACGGCGATAAGTTTAAACCGACCTATCAAGATACTGTTGGCGACTTGCTTTCGTATATAGGCGGTATGGCTTATAGGTTAGGAAATGAAAAGAATTATACCGAAGTTTTTGGTGTAAGCGTAAGTAGTTTAAACGATAAATATTATACCGTTAGTTACGTTCCATACGCTATTAAAATTGCGGTTTGGGCGTATAAAAATAAAGACAAAAAGAATATTTACGGAATTTTAAACGGAATTATTCAATCAGCATTTTCATTGGCGTATAAATATACTGAAACTGAAATAGAAAATAGGGTATATAAATCTATTTTATCGGTAGTTGAATTTATTGAAAACAACGATATTTCACTAAAATAAAAAATTGTCGTAAAAATGATAGACAAAATTGCTATGATATGTTAATATATTGTAGCAAATTGCTTCTATGGCTCAGTCGGTAGAG
>JAZURK010000214.1:0-8079 GCA_045606165.1 Christensenellaceae bacterium | reverse complement strand
ATTGCAACGAGAATTATATTCCGTCAACAAAACGGAATAGTGGCACTATCGTAGCATACAACTATGCTAAAAAAAAGAAAAAAGAAATTATAAATCTATTCAATTAAAAAAGACTAACGAAAGCATTTTCGTTAGTCTTTTTAAATATTTTTTATCTACCGTTGGCATTGAAGAGCCAAGGCGATGAAATACCATAAGGTTGATACAAAAGGACTAATCAAACGCGAGTAAGAGAAGGCAAATCCCGAAGATAAGAGTATACATCTTTTCGAGTGGGTTTAACGAACTATTACGAAGTGTTTCATTAGGACTTTATTAACCGTTGGTATTGAAGAGCCTTACATTAACGTAATCATTAATTGACAAGAAAGTACGATAAGTACGAGTGCGATTGGGTAAGTTGATGCGTAAGCAGACGCTACGTCTTCAGTTTTTGATACTTGAATTAAAGTACCAAGCGCTGGAGTTGAAGTCATACCACCGGTTGTTGAACCAAGAGTATTTAAAAGTGGTAACTTCATAGCATATTTTGCAATAAGGAAGGCAACAACCATAGGAACGAGAGTCATAAGCGCACCACCGATAAAGCCCCAAGCAACGATTGAACCACCGAATAAACGGATTTGTTCAACAAGCGCAACGCCACCTTCAAAGCCTGCGCCTAAAAGGAAAAGCGCTAAACCAAATTCACGAAGAACTTTTTTAGTACCTTCAGTAACTTCAAGTGAAAGTTTACCAATGTGACCTAAATGGCCGAATACTAAACACATAATAAGTACGCCACCCGTTGTTCCAAGAGAGAAACAAGGTCCGTTATAGCCTGCACCCGAAAGAGGGATAGTGATAGAGCCTAAAAGTAAACCTGCCATAATTGCTAAACCGAAAGGCATAAAACCAAATGGTTCGCAAGCAAAGTATTTAGAGTAATCTCTTGCTCCGTGACCTTCGCCTGTTTTTAATAATTCACGTTCTTTATCCATATCAACTTTTAAAAGTTTAGGAAGAAGTTGAACGAATAATACTACGCCAACAACACCGAAAGGATAAGCAATAGCGTGACCTAAAGTGATAATTGATTTAAGGGTAGGATCGGCAGCGTCAACAGCGGCAGAGAAACCAGGTGTTGAAGTAAGCGCGCCCGAAAGTACGCCTGACCAATATTCTGGGCCGTAATCGGTAAGTAAAGTACAAATAACGGCAACAGCCGTACCCGATAAGATAATAACGATACCTAAAACGATATAAGTTTTAAAGTTTTTTGCTAAATCCTTAAAGAAGTTAGGGCCTGCAATAAAACCAACCGAACCTACGAATAAGATAAGACCCATATTTTGAAGTGGGCTTGAAAGATATTTAACTACCGTATGCGCTGTATCTTTAATAGCGAAAGCGTTAAGTAATGGTATATCTTCAGGAACAATAGTACATAAGAAACCGAAAAGAATTGCCACTAAAAATACGCCGGCAGTACCAAGGGTAACACCCTTAATATCAATACCGCCAAGTAAATAACCAAGCGCAATGATTAAAAATGCAATAACGAAAAGAACGAAAGTTGTTGAGAAGTTAAATACGTTAACAACGCCGTCTTTACCCGTTTTAGGGCTTACAATAGCGTTTACCGTACACCAAACGGCAAGAGCAACTACTGCAACGATAGCAATAGTAATCCAAAGCCATTTAAGGCTTTTTTTGTTTTGATTTTCCATAATTTCTCCTATATTTTTACGGACTAATACGGGCGTAACCCTACGCCCGTATTTATATTTATATAATTTTTGATAGATATATAAAGCGATATGCAATCTACGATTGCGTGATATGTGCTTACGCACTCGATATGCAAGACAAGTCTTGCTCTATATCATTTTGCTAGCAAAATGGTTTTGGTTATTTTTATTATATAATAAATTTTATCCGCAACTCATAAACAAAGTTTATGAATATAATCGCTAAAGCGATTGGCGTTCGCTACGCTCGGCTACGTTCGGCTTTAAGCCGAATATAACTGCTAACGCAGTTGGCGTTCGCCATGCTCGGCTACGAGCAACTTAAGTTGCCTATCGACTTGGCATAGCCAAGATATAGTTGCAATCTCCTACCACACTTAAATAAAGTGCGATTTAAAGCGGTAGATACAAGTTAGGCGAGGCTCGCGACGGATTTTGGATAAGACTAACCTTTTTGGTTGTCGAAGTCAAAATCCTAGCAGAAACACAGCCTATACGCTTATGCACTTAAGCAAAGTACGTATTTATAAGTGTAGAAACAAGTTGGGCAAGGCTCGTGAGTTTGGGTGGACACAACTAACCTTGTTGGTTGTTGGGGTCACACAAACGAAACAGTAAACACAGCCCAACGCCGTTTATACGCTTATAAATCTTTGCGAGTATAATCAGGTAAAAGTTTAGGTGATAATATATCAGTTTTAATACCTGCGTCTTTTCTTTCTTTTTCAAATGCTTTAACGTGGTCTAATGTAAGTTTACCTACCGTAACGCCTGCTTTAACTTTTTCACTAGCGTATTTACCAGCATTTCTACCGAATACGATAATATCTAAAAGTGAGTTACCCATAAGACGGTTTCTACCGTGGATACCACCAACAGCCTCACCTGCTACGTAAAGGTTTTCTACGTTAGTTGTTTCGCCGTCGGCATTAATGTCGATACCACCGTTTTGATAGTGTAAAGTTGGGTAAATTAAGATAGGTTCTTTTCTAATATCGATACCGTATTTACCAAACATTCTCATCATTGCAGGGATTCTCTTTTCGATTGTGCCTTCGCCACCGATAATTTCAATCATTGGTGTATCAAGCCATACGCCTTCGCCGTCAGTAGTTTTAACGCCGTTGCCACGACCTTTACATTCCCTAATGATAGTAGATGCAGTAACGTCACGAGTTTCAAGCGAGTAAACGAAAGGTTTACCGTCTTTATTAACGAGTTGTGCGCCAAGTGAACGTACTTTTTCAGTAACTAACGCGCCGTAAATTTGTGTAGGTTCAGCAGCGCCTGTTGGGTGATATTGTAAAGTATCAGCATATAAAAGTTTAGCGCCCGCACGGTAAGCAAGAACTAAACCGTCGGCAGTTGCGCCGTAGTGGTTAGAAGTTGGGAAACCTTGGTAGTGAAGTCTACCAGCGCCACCTGTTGCGATAATAACGGTTTTTGCTTTAGCAATTAAAACTTCGTTAGTTTCCATATTAACTAAAACTGCGCCGGCTGCTTTACCGTTTTCGTCTTTAATAATTTCAACTGCAGCAGTAAAGTCGATAACAGGAATACCCCTATTGATAACTTCGTCACGAAGGGTTCTCATAATTTCAGCGCCCGAGTAGTCTTTACAAGCGTGCATTCTCTTTCTAGAAGTACCGCCACCGTGAGTTGTAACCATGTTACCATTTTCGTCTTTATCGAACATAACGCCAAGGTCAGAAAGCCAACGGATAGCGTCTGGTGCTTCTTTAACGAGTTTTTCAAGTAAGCAAGGTTTAGCAGCGAAGTGACCGCCACCAAAAGCGTCAAGGTAGTGTTGCGCAGGGCTATCGTTTGGTTTGTCAGCCGCTTGGATACCACCTTCAGCCATCATTGAGTTAGCGTCGCCTATACGAAGTTTAGTAACTATCATAACGTTTGCGCCGTTAGCGTGTGCAGTAACGGCTGCAGAAGAACCTGCGCCACCGCCACCGATAACTAAAACGTCAACGTCGTAGTCAGGTTTTTTAAGGTCGAACTTAAGCGAAGAAGTTCTTGACTTGCCTTGTAAAAGGTCAGCGAGTTCATGAAGAACTTTTTCGCCTTTATTTGGACCGATTTTTAAAGTTTCGTAAGCGCCTTCGATATAGTCTGGGTGGAATTCTTGTAAAACTGCAGTTTTTTCTTCAGCAGTCATTCTTGGGTGAAGGTTTTGAAGTCTTTCTTGTCTAGAAGCCTCTACTTTCTTTATAGAATCAAGTTGTTCTTGAGTATATTGATACATTTTTCTTCCTCCCTATTACTTTTCAATATCTCTCGTGTTATAGAGCGCTTTTTGTTCTTCGAGAGATTTGTTCATAATTTCGCTCATGCTTTCGTCGTGCTTACCTTCGTTGATTTCTTTAACTCTTTCTAAAAGGTGTTCACATTCAGGAGCTATGTACTTACCGTAAAGTCTACGAGCAAGAATTGCTACTTGTGGGTGAGAAATACCCGCAGGGCATCTTGAAGAACAAATACCGCACATTACGCAGTCGAAAGATTCTTCAGCGCACTTGTCGTATTCACCACGTTGAGCGTAAGCAATGTATTGCATTGTTTTTAAACTTTGTGGGCAAGCCTTCGTACAAGCGTTACAACCGATACAACTGTAAATTTCAGGATATAATTGCATCATGATTTGTTCAGTTGGTTTAACTTTTTGAATGTCGTATACTTGTTTAACGAGTGGGAAGAAAGGAAGTGTTGCTACGTACATACCTTCTTCTACTTGTTGTTGACAAGCAAGGCAAGTTTTAAGTTCGGTTTTGCCGTGAATTCTATATAAAGTAGCGCACGCGCCACAGAAACCGTTACGGCAACCGCAACCACGAATTAATTTATAACCTGCGTATTCCATAGCCTTCATAATAGTAAGGCTTTGTGGAACTTGGTATTTTTTACCGAAAAAATATACATTAACCATTTTTTCCATTTTAGTTTTCTCCTATATAATCAATACTCTGAAGGGAGTTCTTGAAGTTGGTCCATTCTAAATACAGGGCCGTCTTTACAAATGTATTTGTCGCCTACGTTGCAACGTCCGCATTTGCCGATACCACATTTCATTCTAAATTCTAAAGTGGTGTAAACTTGCTCTTTGTTAAAGCCGAGTTCTAAAAGGGCTTGTAACGTAAACTTAATCATGATAGGTGGTCCGCAAAGTACCGCCGTTCTATCGGTAGGAATATTAACTTCCTTAACGTACGCAGGTACGAAACCAACGTGACCGTCCCAACCGTCTTGCGGTCTATCAATCGTGAGATATACGTTGAAGTCAGGTTCGTTTTTCCATTCTTCTTGAATTTCCCTAAAGTCTACAAGGTCGTCCATTGAACGAGAACCGTAAACGATATCTACCGTGCCGTAGTCCGCTCTATTATCCCTAATGTAGTTGATAACTGAACGAAGTGGAGCAAGACCGATACCACCCGCGATAAAGAGCATATTTTTGCCTTTAAATTCGCTTTTTACAGGGAAACCGTTGCCGTAAGGACCTCTAACCGTGATTTGTTGACCTTCTTCCATAGCGTGTAAGAAAGAAGTTACACAACCGCATTTTTTAATAGAGAATTCCATAAATTCCTTGTTGGTTGGTGAAGACGTGATTGAGAACATCGCTTCGCCAACGCCAGGAATAGAAAGCATTGCGCATTGACCTGGTAAATGTTCGAATAATTTTTTACCGTCAAGTCCTACTACTCTAAAGGTTTTAACGTCAGGCGTATCTCTTCTAATATTGGTAATGACGCCGACACTAGGAATCAATTCTTCATTAGTCATTGTTTTTACCCCCGAGTTTTTTAATTACTTTTACGATATTAAGTGATTGCGGACATTTTTTAACGCATCTACCGCAACCTACGCAACTGTATACGCCGTCGTTATTAGATGGGAAGTATACGAGTTTGTGCATAAATCTTTGACGGAATCTTTGAAGTTGGTTCTTTCTTGGGTTTTCGGCTGCCATTTTGGTAAATTCCGAATACATACAAGAGTCCCAACATCTAAATCTTTTAACGCCGTCGTTTGTTTTGAAATCTCTAATATCAAAGCATTGACAAGTAGGACATACGAAAGTACAAGTACCGCAACCTAAACAAGCCTTGCTTAATTCTTCCCATTCAGGTCTATCGAAAAGTGGCATTAAATTGTCACCGTTAAAGTTCGATACGTCTAAATTGCTAAATGGAAGTTTTTCGATTTTTTCTTGAATTTCTTTAGCGTTTTGTTCTTTAACTGTTTCGCCTTCAGTAGCGTCTTCTAAACAAGTTAATTTTGCTAAAATATCTTCGCCTTTTTGAGTTTTAGCCTCTAAATATAAGTAGCCTTCAACTAAACGGCACTCAACGTCGCCTTGTGGTTTAGACGCGTCTATACCGAACACCTTACAAAAACACGAAGGTTGTGGGTTGTTACAAGCAAGTGTGAAGATAATGCCTGCTTGTCTTTTGTTTTGATACATAGTATCAACGGGTTCAGCTAAAAATACTTTATCTAAAATTTCAAAACTGCGCATATCGCAAGCGCGAACACCGAAGATTACGAAACTGTCTTTTTTAATTCTTGCATCGGTAATTTCAATGTTTTTGCCGTCAGTTTTGAATTTAACCATATCTTCCGATTGTGGGAAGAAGTAATCTTTAGCCGATTTTACCGTTTGTAAAGTTTCAATATCAACGATTTGGTTTTCATCGTATTTTTTGAAGTTTACAGCGCCACTTTCCTTAACGGGTAAGAAAAGTTCGGTAAGCGAAGATAATTCATTATATAATAAATTGATTTTATCGTAAGAAATTCTCTTCATTATTATTTATCCCTCCTTACCGCGTCGGTTGGGTCTTTATCCTCTTTAGAGAAGTTGGTTAAAGGACCTTTAGTGTGGTCGTCTTCACCAGCGTGGAATTCTCCGTATAACTCGTTGATGTCGCTAATGTACTTTCTGTTAAGTAAGTGGAGCGGAATATTTTGTGGGCATACCCTTGAACATTCGCCACAGTCGGTACAACGACCTGCAACGTGGAAAGACCTTATAATATGGAATAATTTTTCTTCAAAACTATCCGAGTTTGCTTTTGATGCGATTTCAGAATTGTCGTTATCGAATACGCATTTAGTACAGTTGCACGCAGGACATACGTTTCTACAAGCGTTACAACGGATACATTTAGAAAGTTCTTTCTTCCAGAAAGCGTATCTTTCGTCCGGCGTCATAGCCTCAAGTTCTTTAACGAGTGCAAATCTGTCTTTATTTGAAGGGATTTTTTCGTTGATTTCAACGATTTCGTCGTAAACAACGTGTTTTTTATCACAAACGGTACATCTTTCAAGTTTGATTTCATCTCTATCAAGTACGATAGAGCCGTTTACGGTAACTTTATCTAAAGTTTCTTCAACAGATTCAACGAAATCAATACCTTTAGCGTTAAGGTGTTGAACGTCAAACTTACCTTGACATTCTACGCCAACGATATAAACGTTTTCCCTTTTGATTCTGTGTTCTTTGATAAGTTGGTTAAAGCTATAAGTGTCGCAAGGTTTTAAGAAAACTAAAATCTTGCCTTCTTTTTTGCTTTCTTCGATAAGGTATTTAGAAAGGTTTGCTCCGCAAAAACCGTTGTATACGAAGTTTTCTAAATCCTTTTCGTTATAAAATACCGCAGGCGATACGTCGTAACAAAATTCGCCTTTAGTCCAACCGAGAACGCGGTTTACGGTTTGATTATTTAAAAGTTCCAAAGCTTTACTTTTAACAGCATTTTCTAATCTTTGCATCTTAAATCCTCCAACCTTTTATTTTCGCCGAGTTCGTTAATGGTTTTAGCAAAGTCGTTCATAACGTTACTAAATTTAGCGCCTTCCGCTGCCGAAACCCATTCAACTCTCGTTCTTTCCCTTTCAATACCTAAATAATCAAGCATACTGAAAAGTAAAGACATTCTTCTTCTAGTATAATAATTACCCGTCGTGTAGTGGCAGTCGCCTGGGTGACAACCGCATAAGATAACGCCGTCAGCACCTTTTTGGAAAGCCTTTAATATAAAGGTAGGATTTACCCTACAAGAACAAGGTACTCTAATAATTTTTACTTCAGCAGGGTAAGAAAGTCTTGACGAGCCTGCCAAGTCCGCGCCCGCATAACTACACCAGTTACAACAAAATGCTACGATAAGCGGTTTACGTTCTTTATTTATCTCTTGCATACTGCGTCTACCTCCGCCATAATTTGTTTTGTTGCAAAACCTTTAAGGTCCATAGCGCCCGAAGGACAAGTAACCGTACAAGCACCGCAACCTTGACATACCGCTTCGTTTACGGTAGCCACGCGCCTAATTTCAGT
>JAZURK010000213.1:0-2325 GCA_045606165.1 Christensenellaceae bacterium | reverse complement strand
TGCGTCTTAACCCTCTTGTTATTGACTTTTATAGCCTTATATTTTAAAATAATAGAAAATATATAAGTTTTAAAAAATTTTTAATTACGTTAAAGGGAAAATTATGATTAACAAAAAATGGATTTATTATTTAACGGCGTTTTTTTCGGGAACGTCGGTTATGGCGATAGAACTTGGCGCGTCAAGACTTCTTGCTCCTTACTTTTCTTCATCGCAAATAGTGTGGACTATTATTATCGGCACTATTATGATAGCAATGGCTATCGGTAACGTAGTCGGCGGTAAAATGGCGGACAAGTACGAAAGCCCTACACGTTTATTTATTTGGCTTTTTATTGCCGCTACCTTTACAATGCTTATTCCGCTTTTTGGAAAGTTTATAATTTCGGGCGTTGCGGTATTACTTGCAACTTTTATAACCCACAACTATCTAATTTGGGCGGCACTTGTTTCGTGTTTGTTAGTATTTGTATTCCCGCTTTTGGTTCTTGGTATGGTTACACCGCACCTTGTAAAGTTTGCAGTAAAAGATATTAGCGAAAATGGTAAAACTACGGGCATAATTGAGGCGTGCAATACAATCGGTAGCATTATAGGTACGTTTTTACCTACTTTCGTAACAATCCCTACCGTTGGCACGGCACTTACTTTCGTTATTTTTGCAAGCGTTCTTTACATCGTTTGCTTAATCTACTTTATTTATAAAAAAAAACACGTAGTTAAAACTAGCATTATAACGGTTATAGCGTTAGTTTTAGGCGCGTTATCAACTAATATCGGCGTAGCCTTTTGGAAAAGCAATATCGTTTACGAAGGCGAATCGGTATACAACTATTTAAGGGTTGAAGAAACTAACTCTAGCATAATTTTATCAACTAACGTATTATTCGGCGTTCAATCAATGAAAAAGAAAAATGGCGCGCTTACGGGTATGTATTACGACTACGCCCTTTCCGCTCCCTTGATTGCAGGCGGTACGGATAAACCTATTTCCGTTTGCATACTAGGTCTTGGCACGGGCACTTATAGCGAACAATGTTTAAAGTACTATAATATTAGCGAAATTGACGGAGTTGAGATTGACGGTAAAATTATAGAGCTTGCGCACGAATATTTCGACTTACCTAAAGAAGTTAACACCTACGAGGCAGACGGTAGAGCGTATATCGACGGAACTAATAAGAAATACGACGTAATTATGGTTGACGCGTTTAGAGATATAACTATCCCCTTTCAAATGTCGTCGACGGAATTTTTTACAAGCGTTAAAAACCACTTAACCGAAAACGGCGTTATGGTAGTTAACCTTAATATGAAGTCTAACCAAAAAGGCAATATCAACGATTACTTAAAAGGTACGATTTCAAGTTGCTTTAATAGCGTTTACACTTGTAACGCTGGAAGTAACGTAATTCTTTTAGCAAGCGAAAAGGTTGATATTGAAAAAAACCTTAACGAAAACCTACCAAAAATTAAAAACAACCAACTAAAAACATTAATGAATTGGGTAAAAATAAATCTTGTTAAGGAAGAAAAAAACAACCTTATTTTAACAGACGATAAAGCGCCCGTTGAAGTTTTAGGTATGAAGGTTTTAGACGAGATTATCGGCGAAGAACTACAATCCGTTAAACAAATGATTAAAGGTAAAACTTTAAAAGAACTTTTAGAAATGTTACTTTCGGGAAAATTTTAAAAAAGATGGAAATAAAACACTGCACTATAAACGAAATTGATAAAATAATGCAAATTTACGATAGCGCGCGTAACTTTATGCGCGAAAACGGCAATAAAAATCAATGGATAAACGGCTATCCACAAAAAGAGTTAATTTTAAATGATATCAAGCTTAAAAGATTTTACGGCGTTTACGATAACAAAAATTTAATAGCCGTGTTTATGATGCTTTTAGGAAACGACCCAACGTATGAAAAAATTTATAACGGCAGTTGGCTTAACGATGAAAAATACGCAGTTATTCATAGAATAGGAACGATAGTTCACGGCAAAGGGGTTGCTAAAGCGTGCTATGATTTTGCTTTATCTAAATGCAATAACTTAAGAATTGACACGCACGAAGACAATTTAGTAATGCAACGCTCGCTTGATAAAAACGGCTTTAAATACTGTGGTATTATTTATCTTGAAAACGGCGACCCAAGACTCGCCTACCAAAAAATAAAATAACAAAAAGACTAACGAAAGCATTTTCGTTAGTCTTTTTTATTAATCTTCAAAATCATTAAAATAATCTTTATCAAAGAACTCTGATAATGTTATACCTGCTCCTTGACAAAATGCTTTAATAGTTGATACTTTAGAACA
>JAZURK010000212.1:0-5621 GCA_045606165.1 Christensenellaceae bacterium | reverse complement strand
AGAAAGAACTATATATTTCATTATTATATCTCCTTAATTTAAAATATTTTTATAAATTTTTGTAAAATAAAAAATGCGCCAACCGAAGTTGGCGCACCAAAACACAAACTCCGTTTTGGCTCTTAAACTTAAGGCAATGAACAATCACCCCCATAGTTTTGGAATTTGCATTTTACACAAATTTTCACAATGGGAGTATGTCGAAAAAAAGGGATAATATTCCCTTGATTGTTCAAACCACTTATTTATTAAGTTTAAGAGCCAAATTTAGTATAACACATTTTTATATCCATTTCAATAAAATTTTAAAAAAATAAAAACTTGGCTTTTATGCCAAGTTTTTATCTATTATATTTTTTTACAAGGTTTTTTAAATACTTGATTTCTTTGTTTGTGAAATCTTCTTTTAAAAACCTAAAACTCCAGTTGTTATCGGATAAACTTGACGGAGCGTTAATTCTAGCAAAATCGCCGAAAGCAACTACGTCTTGATAAGGGAGAATTACCCTATCCCCATTGCTAGCGAAAGCAAGGTTAATTGCCGTGCGGAGTATTTCTTCGTTTGTTTTTACGAAACATCTAACTTTAAAAAGTTTACACTCTTTTTTAAGTTCGCGAATAAATATTGCTTTTTCTTTACTTTCCGCGCTTTCTAGATATCCAATAAAAGTTTGATTATCGTGCGTACCCGTATAAACTACCTTATTGCTATCGAAGTTAGAAGGTTTATGCGGATTATCTTTATCTTGATTAAGCGCAAACGCTATAACTCTCATACCAGGATAACCCGTTTTAGATATAAGTTGGTTAACGCCGTCGTCAATCACGCCAAGGTCTTCGGCAACGATTTTAAGGTGAGTTTTATCTTTAAATAAGTCGAATTTAGGCCCGTCAATCCAATAACCGCTTTTAGCGGAGTCACAACCTTTAGGTATAGCAAAAAACCTGTCAAAACCCCTAAAATGGTCTATTCTTATTATATCGTAAACGGTAAAAGCGTGGTTAATTCTATCGTTCCACCACTTATAACCGTTTTTAGCCATTTTATCCCAATCGTAAACGGGATTGCCCCATAACTGACCGTCTTTTGAAAACCCGTCAGGCGGTACGCCCGCAACAACGGTAGTTCTACCTTTACTATCAAGCATAAAAAGGTCTTTGCCGTACTTCCACATTTCTACGCTGTCTTCCGACACGTATATAGGCATATCACCCATAATTTCTATACCGTTTTTATTAGCGTAGGCTTTTAAGTTAGACCATTGCTTTAAAAAAATATACTGTGTAAATTGCCAAAACTCAATTCTTTTAATGTTTTTAGCAACGTATTTATCAATAAGCGGTTGTTTATAGGTAGAATACCTACCCCACGCAGTATAAGATTGATAATTAAAATCTTCCTTAAGCGACATAAACACGGCGTAGTCTAAATACTCGCCCTTGTTTAAAAACTCAAGCCAATCTTTACTCGTTTTATCAAACCTTTTAAATGCGATTTTTAAAACTTTAAGTTTGTTTTCAAAAAGTATACCGTAGTTTACTTCCCTTTCGCTATCGTACCATTTTATATTTTGATAGTCTTTCTTCTTTAAAAGCCCGTCCTTTCTTAAAAGGTCAAAGTCGATAAAATAATAGTTAAGCGCGGTTGCATAACAAGACTGATACGGACTATTTCCGTAACCAGTTGGTAAAAGTGGCAAAATTTGCCAAATTTTCATATTGCTTTTGCGCAAGAAATCTATAAATTCGTATGAAGTTTTACCTAGCGTGCCTATACCGTAGTTATTGGGTAACGACGATATCGGCATTAATATTCCCGCGCTTTTCACTACGCTTATTCTCCTTTAATTTTTCTACTTTCGTGGCAAGTAAAGTATATTAATTGCCTATCTTTAGATAAATCGTTAATAAGTTTTTTCATACCTGTAAAATTTTCATCGTCAAGCCCGATAAACGGGTCGTCTAAAATAACGAAAGGCGTATTACCGCTAAACATATTATCAATAAGCGCTAATCTTATACATAAATTGCACATAGCCGTTTGACCGAAACTTAAGTGCTTTTGACTATGGTATTCGCCGTATTCTTCAAAACTTAAGTTGAAATCTTTATCAATATGAATTTTTTGATTAATAGCATTTTCAAGATATTTAGCATAAAAACTAAACCTATCTTTTACAGGCGCAACGTAGCGCTCTAATAAATTTTCTTCCGCTTTAGTTAAAAACGCTATCGTTTTTGTATAAATTTCGTATTCTTTTTTGTAGCCTAATAAATCTTGCTTTGCTTTATCAAGTTTAAATTCTAAAACTTCTAATTCTTCCGCTTGTTTTTCGTCTTCGTAAATCTCTTGCGAAAGTTTTGCAAGTTCTTTAGTTTTTACCGAGTTGTCTTCTAAAATTTGCTCAAGGTCTTTAATGCTTTCGGTTGGGCGAACCGTTAAGTTTTTATTAAGTTTAAACTCGTCCGCCTTATCAATGCTATCGCGGTAATCTCGCTTTGCTATTATTATTGCATTATAGCGATTTTCAATCTCTAAAATGGTAGTTCTAAAGTTGCCGTTAACTGTAAAACCAAGCGCGTTTATCATAGCAATCAACTCGTTTTCTAGCGCCGTTAATTGAGTTTTAGCACCTTGAAGTTTGCCTCGATTTTTAACTTCGGTATCCATTAACGATTTAAAGTAAACGGTTTCGTGTTTTAAATCGCTTAAGTTATAATCGTAATTTTCGCTTAAGTATCCGTACTTATTGAAAAATTCGTTAAGTTCGGCTTTAAGTTTATCAATCTCGTTAGTAAGTTCTTTTTTATCGCCTTTTTTAGCCGTCAAAATACTAACGATAACCGCAACGACGCCTAATCCAGCAACGCCAATGCCTAATACCGTATTAAAGAAGGCTAATATAACGCCTAAAATTATAGGCAACGTGCAAAGTATAGTTATAATCGAAGAATTACTTGAATTTTTAGTTTGCGCGTTAGTTTTTAATTCGTTTAAGCGCGCCATTTTGTTCAAAACAAAATTAAAATCATCATCAGACGGAATTCCGCTTTGATACTTGCCGTTTAACCTTATAAAGTCAGGGGACTCACTATCTCCGTTTTCTAAAGTTTTAACAACCGCCCTTTGACTTTGCACTTCTTGTTCTTTTTCTTTTAAGTCAATGATTTTTTGCTCGGTAGGAACACCGCTAGAAAATACCATTTTCGCTCTATCTAACGCTTGTTTTTTGGCGTTAGCGTCACTTAAAAGATAGTCGTAATGCTCGTAAGTTTTAATATCCGCTATTATTTGATTGGATTTATTAACTTTTTCTTTTAATTCGTCTACTTGAGTTTGTAAAACCTTTAAAGTTTCATACTTACCGCTTAAAGCGTCTTTAATCTTTTTACAGTCGTTGATTTTACCTTGAAGCTCAATAATTTCTTGGTTTTTCTTACTGATTAACCCGCTATCGCCACGGCTTGCTTTAAACTCTTTTTGTTTCTTTTCTAAAACTTCTTTTGCTTTATCGTAATTAACTTCTTCGGTAGAATTATCAACGATACTATTAAGTTTAGACGCTATTTTCGCGTTAGAACCCACTTCAATTTGGTCTGCGGTAATAAAAAGTGTGCGCTTAAAGGCGTTTTCGTCAATCTCGAAAAGATTTTCGCCTAAATAGTCGTCAGGGTTTAGAAGTAAAGTGCCGTTTTCGTATACTTTTATAGCATCGCCCGTTTCGGATTTTTTATCAAACCACCTTTCTATTCTATATATCTTGCCGTCTTTTTCAAAAGTTATATTACCGCCGAATTTTTGGTTAGAAAAAGGATAATAATGCTGTCTTTCACCCATTTCCTTGTCGGTGGTACGGGTGGACTTCATACCAAAAAACATCGCCTTTATAAACACGGCAATCGTCGTTTTGCCGTAGCCGTTTTCTTTTAAAATTTCCGTTAAACCGCTACTAAAATCTATATCTATATTATTAAGTTTGCCAAAATTTTCCACGTGGCAAGTAAGAAGTTTAATCATCAATCTTACCTCCCGTCAATGCTTTAATGCCTAGTTTTATTATTTTGGATTTTTCTTCATCCGTCAATTCGCTGTTAGCGTAAACCTCACGCACGAATTCGCCTTGAAGGGATAAATCTTTTTCGTACTTGCTAATATCTATTTTTTTAGTTGTTTTATCTTTTACCGTAACCGAAAAATAATCGTTTTCTAGCATTTTTTCAAGGTCGCTTTCAAGAGACGTGTCATCAATAACGTTTTCGCCCGTTAAAATTACCCTTAAAAGATTATCCGCGCTAGTTTTTATTGTAGTTTTTACTTTTTGATATACGCTATACGCATCGGCAATATCGGTAATATCAACGATTTCTTCAACGATTTGGCGTTTAGAAAAAGGTATAAATTGGCTTTCAACGGTATTAGAAATAGTTAATAAAACAAAACCTTTTTCGCCCGTTTCATCGTTGCCCCTACCTTCTAAACAACCGCTATAAGCGTAAACGCCCCTAGCGTCAAGTTTTTCTTGCTTGTACGCGTGGATATGCCCAAGCGCTAAATAGTCGATATTTTTGTCCTTAAGTTTATTTATTAAAATATTGTCTTTACCTTCGCTAGAAGAAACGTTACCGTGTAACATTACGATATTAATATTTTCGCCGTTAAGGTTTAAGGTTGAGTATAATGATTTTTTATTGACGTCTTTAAGTTCGATACCGCCAATAACCACGTTGCCGTAGGTTTTATAAGACCAATCTTCATCGAATAAAATAAGGTTAGAAAACTCTTTATTAAGCGGACTTTCACTATTGCTATCGTGATTGCCCCTTAAATATAAAAAGTCGATATCAGGGTGCTTTTCAACTAAATTATAAAACCAGTCTTTATCCTTTTTGAAAGGATTATCGCTTTCAAATACGTCACCGCAAAGCATTATTGCTTTTACGTCGTTTTCTTTAGCAAAATCAACAAGACGCATAAAAGTTTCCCTAACTTCCAAGCGTCTTTTTTCCATTTTTTCGCCAGATAAATTGGCGTTGATTTTCGAGCCTAAATGTATATCGGCTGTGTGTATAATTTTAATCATAATCCTAATTGTTTTAGTAAGTTTACCGTTTTGTCCGTTTGTTCTTCGGTTACTTGCTTGTTTGCTTTTATTTGCTTGCTTAAAATTTTAGCGCGACCTTTAAAGATAATTCTAAACCATCTAACAACTTCAAAAATCGGAGTTAACCATTTGTGTTTTTGAAGTACCGGATAAGCGTATTTAAGTTGGCTATAAGGAAGAAAAATCTTTTTTAAAATTCCGCTATCTTTACCATCGCTTTTTGCTTTTGATACGGCTATTTGGTTTTCAAAATTACCGTAAATTCCGCCGTGAAGGATAAATTCTTCAAAGTCTAAAGAAAGTGGCGTATGTCCACAGTTTTCAAACCATACGTTACTTAAGTCTACCACCGCTTTTTCAAAATTCAAAAGATTGTTTTTCGTTAAAATTTCCGTTAATTTTTGAGCGTCGAATTGCCAATTTTTGTTTATAAGCCAAATATCCAAAAACGCCCTAACGCCACAGCCACCGTGAATAACGTGTTTTGCCATATGAGCAAGCATATGGGTGTAAAAAGCC
>JAZURK010000211.1:0-13662 GCA_045606165.1 Christensenellaceae bacterium | reverse complement strand
TATTTAAAGGTATCGCGCAAGAAACTTTCGCCGTCTGGGTGCGTTGGGTCTAAAACGTACATATCGTAGTCAATCATCGGGTCGCCGTGTTCTTTTTTACATAAAAACTCGTAGCGACGGCAAACGGTTGCGCTTTGCAAATGTAACCTTGTTGGCGAAATCCAAATACCCGCCTCAAAGCCTTTTGATTTAATATAATCGACGGTGTATTTTAAGCCGTTTGGATAGCGCATACCCGATACCCAATCGCCTTCGCGTTGTTCCCAACCGTCGTCGATTGCGATATACTTAATTTTGTCTTTTAAGTTAGGATTATTCGCGATAAAATCCACGTTTTTCTTTACGTCGTTTTCGGTTGCGGAAGTTGCGTAATAATCCCAAGTGCTCCAGCCAATCGGTTTAGAAAAATCATTATCAATCTCGTATTCTTTAACGTTGTCTTTAAGCGCATCAACGCTTGAAACACCAAAATAAATAGTCCAACTTTCGCTTTCCACCACGCCTTCGTAAGTGTAAGGAATTACGGTTTTTACGCTAAAAAGCATACCGCTATTTAAGTTTTCGTAAACTAATTCCGTATAAAATTTAGAGCGTGTGTTTGCCACAAACGAAAGGGCGTTATTTACGCTATCTTTTTCGTAAACGGATAAAAAGTCAACGGAAATTGCCGATTTTTCATCTTTTATTCTCTCAATAATTTTACTTTCAATAAAGTTTTGTTTAACGATTAAAGCGTCTTTACCGAATTTTTTAAACGCCTTAAGCGAAATAATATTTCTTATTTTATCTTTAACTTCGCTATTTGTTGGAGTTAAAACGGCTTTTACCATTACCGCGTTTTCATTAACTTGGTTATAGATAAACGAAACTAAATATTCGCTTAATTGCGCAGTTAAAATTAACCCGTTATCAGTATAATCATAAGTTATAGGTGTTTTACATAAAGTTTCTTTTTTACCGCTAGCAAACTCTAATTCCACACCCTTAAAACAAATATTTTTTAACAGTTTAGTAATAATTCTTTTGTTCATACTTGGCTCCTTTACGGATATATTTTACTTTATTTTAAAGTAAATGTCTATACTTTAACTGTATTTTTTAAATTCTTTTTTTAGCCTTTCAACTATCTTTTTTTCTAGCCTAGAAATATACGATTGCGATATCCCTAAAATATCGGCAACTTCTTTTTGGGTAAATTCTTCTTCGCCGTCAAGACCAAAACGCATATTCATAATTTGTTTTTCTCGTAAACTTAATTTTGATAGCGCCCTTTTAAGAATTTTGCGTTCTTCGCCGTCTTCGCTGTTTTTATGTACTATTTCGGGGTCCGTACCCAAAACGTCGCTTAAAAGCAGTTTATTGCCTTCATAATCAACGTTAAGGGGTTCGTCTAACGACACTTCCCCTTTTATTTTAGAAATCTTGCGCAAGTGCATTAAAATTTCGTTTTCGATACATCTTGACGCGTAAGTTGCTAGTTTTATATTTTTATCCGAGTTAAAAGTATTAACGGCTTTTATAAGCCCGATAGTTCCAACGGAAATCAAATCGTCTAAATCAACGCCCGTATTATCGAATTTTCTAGCGATATATACTACGAGCCTTAAATTATGCTCAATCAGTTGGTTTTTAACTTCCGCTTTACCACTTAATAATTCTTTGATTTTTTCAAGTTCTTCTTCGGTGGTGTAAGCGTTTGGCAACGACTCCGCCCCGCTTAAATAATAAAGGTAATTTTTGCCGTGAAAAAGTCGAATAAAAAACTGTTTTATCTTTTTAAATAATTTCATATACCACCTATATTAAACTTGGATTTAATAGCAAGTCGTATTCTTCACCCTTTTCAAAGTCAAAATCACTTTTTGCTATCATTACGTTATTAATTATATTCTTAAGTTCTCCATTATATATCAAAAGTTTATCAACCGCGTAAACTTTAATTACGCTTTCGCCATTAACCGTGTTTATTTTTATTGAACTTTTTTCTACAAGTTTATCTTCCCCTTCGTTGAGTTTTTGAAATAGCGTTTTAGACGCTACTATTATCGGTAATCCGTTTTTATCAAACAACCTATTACCGCTATCAATATAACCGTTAACTTTATAGCGCTTGCCGTTTATTAGTATTACGCAAGTTCTAATAAAGGGTTTTATGTCCCTACTTTTAAGTAGATTTGTAATTAGGTATAAAGTGAGTTTTGTAAATAAGTAAACGAATAATACGCTTATCCCTACGGGCATCAACGAATTATAGTTAGCGGAAAAATAAATAGAAAAATCAATCCCCGCTAGATAGAAAAGCCCAATTATCATACCGCCCGACAAAAAAGTATATAACAGCAAAAAGAAAAAAGTAATAATAAGTTTTTTCACCGTTAAATACTCGCCTACGATTAACGCCATTAAAAGCCCTAGATTTATTTTTATTAAAAATAAAAACCCGTTAGACATCGAAAATAGCGGAATAATAACGGCAACAACCGTACCAACGCTTGATGAAATTATAAGTTTAAGCCGTGAAGTCTTTACCCTACTTGACGCCGTTGCCATTTTTAATAAAAGATAATTGATAATAAAATTATCTAATATGACGTACTCGATATACATAAAAAAATAGTACTACTTTTTTAGCATAAAAAAAGAGCACGTTTTGTAGTAACGTACTCTATTTTGTCATTATTTAATTCACTAGTTTTTTTACCGCTAAAAATTATCTAGATATTGCGTAGTAGAATTATTATTTAGTGAAGGTTTTTTGTTCGTCGGCAACTTTATTAACGTTTGTATCTGGGATATATTTAGCGTCTTCTTTGCTTAAGCCGATAGATAAACCGCGAACGTCCACTTTTTCAGGCGCTTTACCGTTTACGTCTTTAAAGGCGATTTCCCTTACCCTAACGTTGTTTTCAAAACCTACACCTACGAATTTAGTAGTGAAAGATTTATAACTAGAATCAGTAGAATCGTAAACTTTAACCCAACCGTCTTCATTTGCTTTAAGTTGTTTAGCAGTGATAACGGTAGTACCAGAAACGTTTAATTCAGTGTTACCGTAAACGATAGTAATTTTAGCCTCTTTTTCTTTAAGGTCGGAAATATTAATCCAAATTTGACCTACCGATTCGGAATCAACGGTGGTAAGCGAAAATCTAGCAATCGACGGAACGCGGTTTCCTTCCGCGTCTTGTCTAGGTTCTACTTGCCAATAAGTTTTAGGTAAACCTTCGGCATCATAAGAACCGTTAAAGGTAGAAAGTAAAAATTTATCGTAGCATTTAGGGTTAGCTGGCGCAAAACTGTCAACAACGAAAAGCGCGCAAGTTAAAAAGAAAATAACAGCAAGAACGCTTACCCCAATTTTAATTAATAATTTATTTTTTTTAGTCATTGTTTTTTATTCCTTATTTTTTTGCTAATTTTTCAAGTTCACGCATAAAGGTAGAAATATCTTTAAACGAACGATAAACGGACGCAAACCTAACGTAAGAAACTTCGTCGATTTCCTTAAGACCGTTCATAACCATTTCGCCGATTTCTTTAGAAGTAACTTCTTGGTCTAACGAGTTATATACTTGCTTTTGTACGTCTTCTACGAGTTTGTCAATTTTAAACATAGGCACAGGACGTTTTTCGCAAGCCTTGATAATACCGTTTTTAATTTTTATAGGGTCGAACGCCTCACGGTTACCACCTGCTTTAATAACTAAAACGGGTGTTGTTTCAATCGTTTCATAAGTAGTGAAACGCCTACCGCATTGAACGCACTCACGCCTACGGCGAATCATAGTATTTTCGTCAGTTGAACGGGAATCGATAACTTTACTTTCGATACATCCGCAATACATACACTTCATAGATTATATCCCTTTTTGAAATACTTTAGTAAGTTTAAAAAACCTACATATATAATTTTAACATATTTATAGTAATTTGCAAGCATATTTTACTATTTTTTTTATTATCTTTTCTTTTTTGAAGATAAACCGCGACTATATACCCCTTTTTTGTTAAAATCGTCCCTTTCGCTCGTAGGTTTTTTAGCCGTTGGCTTGTCTTGTTTATGAAGTCCCGCAAGCAAGTACGCCTTTTTAACTTCTTCGCGGTTTTGCGGTAAACGGTACTGAAGTAACGCCCTTTGCATACGCTTTTCTTCGGGCTTTTTAGGAACGAATACCCTTTCCATAGTGTCAGGGTCTACCCCCGTATAATAAATACAAGTAGAACGCGTTGACGGCGTAGGATAAAAGTCTTGCACTTGCTCTGGCATATAGCCTATGCTCTTTAAATACTCGGTAAGTTTTACCGCCTCTTCTACCGTACAGCCAGGGTGAGAAGATATTAAATACGGAACTAAAAACTGCTTTTTATTGAGTTTTTGGTTGGCTTTTTTGTAAAGTTCGGCAAAGTCTTTATACACCTTAAACGACGGCTTATTCATAACCTTTAAAACCTTGTCCGAAATATGTTCGGGCGCAACTTTTAACTGTCCGCTAATATGGTGTTCAACAAGTTCTGGAAGTATTTCTTTGTTTTTATCGTAAAGCAAATAGTCATATCTCAAACCGCTACGAATAAACACTTTTTTTACGCCTTTGACTTTTCTAACCTTTCTTAAAAGGTTAATAAATCCCGTATGGTCTACTTTTAAGTTTTTGCAAGGCGTGTTACCTATACAATATCTATCCTTACAAACCCCGCATTTTTCTTGGATTTCGCAAGCGGGCTCTCTAAAGTTAGCCGACGGACCCGA
This sequence comes from Christensenellaceae bacterium, assembly GCA_045606165.1. GTDB lineage: Bacteria > Bacillota > Clostridia > Christensenellales > Borkfalkiaceae > HGM11412. Next base: position 8,912 of record JAZURK010000211.1, on the reverse strand, counting down.
AAGGTCGTGAATATAGCCTTTAAAGTCTTTATCTTGAGTTAAAAGTTCTACTTCTTTTAGTATAGACTCGTCACTACGCTTAAAAACTCGCCTACCTTGGTGGTAGTTAATAGCGCAAAATGAACAACTGCCGAAACAACCCCTATGGCTAACCACCGAAAACTTAACTTCTTCAATCGATTTAATACCACCTTCCTTTTCGTAGGAATAGTGGTAAGTGCGCATATACGGATAAGAATACACTTTATCCATTTGCTCTACCGTAAGCGGATAAGCGGGCTTATTTTGAATAACTATTTCGCCGTTTTTTTGGCGCTGGAATATTACTTTAGCGTTAAGCGCGTCAAGATTACGGCTTTCTTCCTTAAAAGATTTAGCGTAGTTAAGTTTATCTTCTATAATTTTTTGGTACGACGGAAGTTCAACGCAACCTTTATCTAAAAGTTCTTGTCTTTTATCGCCGTCAACCCTAACGCAAGTACCCCTTACGTCTTTGATTTTAGTTATAGGAATATTCTTTTTAAGTAAACTTAAAATATCCCAAAACGGATTTTCACCCATACCGTAAATAAGCAAGTCCGCACCGCTAGAAGTTAAAATAGACTCGCGTATTTTGTCGTCCCAATAATCGTAATGCGAAAATCTGCGGAGTGACGGCTCTATCCCGCCGATAACTACGGGGATTTCAGGAAAAAGCCTTTTTAAAGTTTTAGTATAAACTTCCACTTGCCTATCGGGGCGTTTGCCTTGCTTGGATTTAGGCGAATACACGTCGCCCTCCCTTTTGCGCTTTGCCACCGTGTAGTTATTAACCATACTATCCACAACGCCACTGCTCACTAAATACGCAATATTTGGCGTAGGAAGAGCGTAATAATCGGCGTCGCATATAGGTTGCGGAATTATACCGATAGAAAAGCCTTCAGCCTCGATAAGCCTACTTATAAGCGCGTGCCCATAAGTTGGATGGTCAACGTAAGCGTCCGACGCGATAAGCACGAAATCTATTGAATTGTTGTTAAGTTCTTCTTTAGAAATAGGTAAAAACATAAATTTATATAAAATTATACATACTTACTGTATGTTGACTTTAATTAGAGTTTTAGTTATAACGTATATTTTAGCAATAAACGTGTATTCGTTTTTATTGATATTTTTTCAAAAAAAGCAAGTCGAAGAAAACAAAAAAACCACGATTAAAGACGGTAAACTTTTTATTACAGGTATGCTTGGCGGTGCTTTAGGGGTATATATTGCTATGTTTATACTGTCCTACCGCCTTCACAGTTTGTTTTTAATGGTAACAATGCCACTTTTAATAGTTTTAACCGCCTATATAGTAATTGTTGGATTTCAAGGCAATTTCGGGTTTATGATAACCGAGCAAATTACCGCTTATATCAAACCTTGCTTAAAAATTCTTTGATTTTTTGGGCTTGAGTTTCACCAATACCTTCAACTTCGCACAGCTCATTTATCGTTGCCCTTTTTATCGTTTGTATATCTAAAAACTTATCCATAAGCGCGTCGCGTTTCTTCTTGCCTATACCGTCGATTTCGGTAAGTAAGGATTTTAAGTTGCGCTTTGTTCGTAAATTTTTATTAAAGGTGATAGCAAACCTATGCGCCTCGTCACGAATACGCTGTAACATTTGTAAACAGTAATCCTTTTTAGATAAAACTACGGGGTCTTTACTGTCTACTGTAAATATCTCTTCTTCACGTTCGGCAAGCGAAATTAAATCAACGCTAGGTAAATACTTAAAAATTAAATCCTTAACCGCCGAAAGTTGACCTTTACCACCGTCGATAATAATTAAATCGGGTTTAGGAAATTTATATTCTTCTTCGGTGTTAAGTTTTTCAAGCCTACGCGTTAAAACTTCGTAAAGCGACGCGTAATCGTCGTTGCCTTCAATTCTAACTTTAAACTTTCTATAATCAGTTTTACAAGGCTCGCCGTCGATAAACACAGTCATTGCGCCAACTTTATCAACACCGCTAACGTGCGAAATATCAAAGCACTCCATACGGCGCGGATAATTTTTTAAGTTTAAAACTTCTTTTAACTTTTGGCAAGCAACTTTAGTCATATCGTCTTTGTGCTTAATCTTGTTGATTTGCCTTGAAAGGTAATCTTCAGCGTTAGATTTACACATATCAACCAAGTTCTTTTTAACGCCTTGTTTTGGCTGTGTAATCACGACTTTTTTACCCGCTAGCAAAGATAAAACTTCTTCAAGCGGTTGTTTGTCGTCTAACTTATCGCTTATGATAATCTCATCGGGGATTTCCCTTGCGCTTGACGAGTAATAACGGTTGATAAATTCCGATAAAATCTCGTTTCCACCATCGGATAAAGTTTCTTCACTATAAAACGCCATACCCGTAGTTCTTCCGCCCCTAATCATCATAACGGCGATTGCCGAGAATATGCCGTCGCTATAATACGAAATAGCGTCCGCCGTGATAAAACGGCTAATTGAAGTAATTTTCTTTTGTTTTAACTGCGCGAGCATTTTGAGTTTATCGCGATAAGCAGTTGCCCTTTCAAACTCTTCGTTTTCCGCGCACTTAAGCATTTTTTCGGTTAAAAGTTTTTCCGCCTCGTCATCGTTACCCGACAAAAAATCCATAGCCTTTTTTACTTGTGTTAAATACTCGTTTTTATCGCATTTACCAGAGCAAGGCGATAAACATAAACCGATATGATAGTTTAAACACTCTTTTTTTACCTTACCGTCTTTTATAGGCGTGGTGCAAGGTCTAACAAGGTACGCCTCTTTTAAAATATTTAAAACGTCGTTAACGTGAACGCCAAGCATATACGGGCCAAAGTATTTAGAGCCGTCTTTTTTAATTCGCCTAGAAACGGTAAAGGTAGGAAAGTTTTCCTTAAGGTTTACCCTAATGTACGGATAAGTTTTATCGTCTTTAAGCAAAATATTATACTTTGGCTTATGTTTTTTTATTAAGTTGTTTTCAAGGGATAACGCGTCCGCCTCGTTTGGCGTGATTACATAGTAAAAGTCGGCTATATTCATAACCATAGCCGAAACTTTTTCCGTTTTAAAACCGTTACGGAAATATTGCGTTACCCTATTTTTAAGGTTTTTAGCCTTACCGACGTATATTACGTTAGAGTTTTTATCAAGCATAACGTAAACGCCGGGGCTTGTTGGTAATAATTTTATTTTTGTTTGTAACTCGGTCATTTTCTTTTAATGAAAGTTAAAATTTCTTCCTTATCATTATTAATTTTGCCTTTAATTACCAAATCTAAAACGTAATCGAGTTTTTGTTTGATTTGAATTCCTTTATACCCTAAATTTTTTAAATCATCGCCGTTAATTGCTAGGCGTTTTAAGGTATAACACTCGCCACTTTTAACGATTTCTTCCGCTATACTTAAAACTTGATTAGCGTTTTCCACCCTAACTTCACCGTAAGGCTCGGCATGGGCGAGCGCATCGCCTATTCTCACGAAAGAAAAACATTTTAAAAAGGAATAGCCGTACTTGTTTAAAAAGTGCTTAATGGCAACTTTGTTGGCGTCAAGCGGTATATCGTGCAGATAAATTAGTTGACTAACGGTATTAATGGTATAATTATCCGTTTTAAAATAACGAAGAATTTGCCTTGCCGTTTCGCTACTTAATTTTTGATGCCCGTAAAAATGTCCAACGCCGTTATCGTCAACGGTAAAGCAAGCGGGCTTTTCAATATCGTGAAGAAGTAACGCCCACCTAACGATTTTATCGGGCGCGGAATTTTCTATGCTCTTTACGATATGAGCATACACGTCGTAGCAATGGAATTTACTTTTTTGCTCGAACCCGTCGCAAAGTTTAAGTTTAGGGATTAAATGGAAAAATACTTCTTTAAATTCAGTTAATATTCTACCTACGCCTTTACCTAGTAACAGTTTAGTAAGTTCAACGTAAATTCTTTCTACCGCCACGTTAGAAAGTAAACGATAGTTTTTTAAAATAGACTGTTTAGTATCCTTTTCTATTTCAAAATCAAGTACCGACGCAAAGCGAAGTCCCCTTAAAATCCTTAACGCGTCTTCGTTAAATCTCTCGTCGGGATTTCCTACCGTTTTGATAATTTTATTTTGCAAATCGGCTTGTCCGCCAAACAAGTCAACTACACCTTGTTCTTCATTGTACGCCATAGCGTTTATTGTAAAGTCCCTACGCTTTAGGTCTTCCACTAAACTTCTAACGAACACAACTTCATCGGGCCTACGATTATCGCTATAACCCTTTTCCGTTCTAAAGGTAGTAATTTCTATATTTTCGCCGTCAACAGCAACGGTAACGGTGCCGTGCTTTATCCCCGTAGGATACACTTTAAAATCCTTAAAAACTTCAAGCATCTCGTCGGGGGTGGCTGAAGTAGTAATATCTACGTCGCTATAATTTACCCCACGCAAAAAATCGCGTACCGCACCACCTACCGCGTACGCCTCAAAACCGCTATTTTGCAAGGTTTTTATTAAGTTTTCTGCGCCTTTAGTAAATTCCATAATCAGTTTTTAAGATTTTTTGCAATCTCTACGATTTTTCTCATTCTGTGGTTAAAACAACTTTTAGAAACCTTTGCTAGATTAGCAAGTTCTTCAAGTTTGCTTTCGGGGTTATCTAGCCTTAACGCTATTGCCTCTTGTAAAACTTCAGGCAAACTGTCAACGCCTATAGTTTCTTGAATAACTTTTATGCTAGCGATATGCTTTTCACCCGCTAAAATTTGCTTATCAATATTAGCCATTTCGCAGTTTATACGCCTATTAGTATCGTTTCTAATATTGTTTTCAATAACGATATTATCAAGTTCAAAAGAACTTTTTATAGCGCCCATAAAGACAAGTAAATTTCGTATTTCTTCGCTTGTTTGGAAGTACACAACGAAGTTTTCTTTTCTTGCAATAACGCGCGGTAAAAAACCTATTTCCGATAAAATTACGGAAAAATCATTAGCCGTGTGATACTGCGAAAACACGAATTCTAAATGGTAACCGCTTCTTGACTTGCCGTCGGTTGACGGAACGGTTACGCTACCGCTACCAACGAACGCCGAAGAAACGTAGGCTTTTTTGCAACACTCGTCTTCAATAAGGTATTTGTCAATACCAAGGTTAAGCGAAACGCCGTCGCTACCCGCAACGGTTATACCTAATCCGCTTAAAACGTTTAAACTAGTTAACGATAAACATTTTAAAATAAACTTATCCTTACCTTTGAATTTATCGTTAGAAGTAGTTAAAACAACCTTTTCGTTAAAATCTTCTTCTAAAATTTTAGCGTAAACGTCGCGCGCTTTAAGATTTTCGGTTACAATTTCAAACCCTACTTTACCATTTTCCACCAAAACAGTTCCAGCCCCACGAATAAACGCCGACAACCCCGCTACTCTACAGCACGGGGAAGTTAAATTTTTGTTTAACATTTCGTTTTTGGCTTGTTCGGAGAAAGTCATAACTCTACCTACATTTTATTTTTAAATTCACTGAACCTAAAGTATTTAGGAAGTTTTCCGTCGATATTTACGATTTGCGCTTTATCTATACCCACCCTTTCTATCATTTTTTCAGCGCTGTCGATAACGCCTATATTTTTAGGGTGGTGCGCGTCGCTATTAATAATGAATTTTACTCCCGTTTGAGCAACCTTATACCACTCTTCGTCAGACAAGTGAGTTTTCCTTGCATCTATTTCAAAATAAGTGCCGTAATCCCTACAACATTTAGCAACTTCTACGGGGTCAGCAAAAAAACAATAATTTGGGTGCGCTAAAACGTCTATAGGATTGTTTTTTATGGTGTTTATATAAATTTTAGTGTTTCTTTCAATAAGTTCTTTGGACGGCTTGTCCTTAAAAGTTCTTGTAATCAAGTTTGCGCCGTAAAGTTTAAACCACTCTTTTATTCCGTCGTAAAAAATGAATTTGTGTATACCCGCTAAAAATATATCAAAGTTTAAATAATCTTGCTTTTTAAGGTCGGTTTTACCGCTTAAACCTAAAATATTAGACTCTATACCAAGCAAAACCTTTACACCCGTTTGTTTTTCGGCATCTATGCACAATTCACGCATTAAAGGGAGTTTTCTTTTTGATATCCTAAAGGCAGGGTGCGAAAAACCGTGGTCGGTTATAGCAATTTCGCTAATCCCCCTTTCCTTTGCCGAGATAGCGTTTTCTAGTATCGTACCCTTGCCGTGACTAAATATTGTATGAGTGTGATAGTCTGCCGTTAATTTCATTAGAATTCCCCAAGATATATTATTTCTTCTTTTAACTCTATTTGTTTTTGAGCGTAAACCTTTTGTTTGATTAAGTTGATTAAATTAAACACGTCGCTTGAAGTTGCGCCGTCTTCGGCTAAAATAAAATTCGCGTGGCTATCGGAAATTTTAGCACCGCCTATTTTATAACCTTTAAGACCTACTTCATCTATAACCTTGCCCGCAAAATACCCGTCGTTTTTAAAAACCGAACCGCAACTTCTACCTTTAGGATTTTTTCTAAAACCCGTATACGTTTTGATTTTTTCCTCAATAACGTCATAATCGGTTGGAGTTAGCGAAAAACACACTTTAAGTATAGTTTCGCCCTTTAAAAACCTACTTGTTCTATATCCAAATTCGCACTCGCTAGCGTTATAAGTACCTTCGTCGGTAACAACGTAGCAAACGCAATCCGAAATGCTTTTATTATAGCAACCCGCGTTCATAGCAACCGCACCGCCAACACTTGCCGGCACGCCGACTAAAAACTCTAACCCGCCAAGCGAATTTAAGTGACACTCGCTAATAACGGAAGAAATTTTAGCACCGCACTCCGCAGTTAAAAGATTGCTTTTTAAGGTTATTTTATCAAGGTTTACAGTGGATATGATAGCACCGTTAAAGCCTTTATCGGAAATTAATAGATTAGAACCACCGCCAATCACAAAAATTTCGTATTCTTTTTTTAAAATATCAAGTACGTACATAAGTTCAGAAACGGTGTTTGGGTAAACTACTATTTTACCAACACCACCCGTTTTATACCTACTTAAATTTTTAAGCGAACAATCCGTTTCGTAAGGAACGCCTTTGAGTTTTTCCTTTAAAAAATCTCTTTCGGCAATACTAATCATATTCCACCTCTTATTTTACAACATTTTGATAGTTTTTACAAGTGTTTAAGTAATTTTAATATATCATTAGTATTATTTATTCTTAAGGCTAACTCGCTAATCTCGCGTAAACCAGTTTTAGAGGCGTACGGCGAAACGGTATAGTTAGCATTTTTACTTTCAAGATTACTAAACGGTTCACCTTGTTCGTATAAGTTTTTATATACGCAAGAAGTCATACCAATATCAGTTAAAGTTCTTTGAACTTTCTCGCTTAAAAGATGGTTAACAAACTGCATAGAATACGCGTTTTTGTCGTCGGATTTATTTACCACGGAAAGATATTGATATAAATCGCAGTACTCGTAAATCGGGGTTATATTAACGGGAAGTTCGCGTGATTTTAAGCGAAAAATATCCCTTTGCGTACCTATTAAAACGCTATTTTTACAACTTAAAAAGGTGCTGTACGCATCGGTGGGAATATAAACTTCCGCCTGCTCGGTATGATAAGAAGAAAAGGCTTTAGCAACGCAACCTAGGTTATATTCTCCTTGACTAACAATGACTTTTTCCGCCCGTTTTACGCCCGCGTGGGTTATCTCGAAATAACCGCCCTTGCACCAAGCAACCATATACCTATTTTTACCTAAAACTCCCCCGTCCTTTTGATTAAAACTTTTAAGCGACAACAACTCGCAAGATAAATCTAAACAGTTTCCGCCATAGGAAATTATATCGGGGTACTCGCCTTTTTCAATTAACGTTTTTGCTGAAGAAACGGTGTGCGAAACGATTAAAAACAAAACGCTTGGATGTGTTTTAGAAAAACTGCTTGCAACTTTTCTTAAAAAGGCAGTTCGACTACCTTTTCCACCCTCAAAACTATCAATTTGCCAAACTTCGATAATGGCTTTATAGTTTTCTTTACTATCGTCCATAGGTGTTTTGGGATTTTTAATTAAAGGTACGGTTACTATGGTTATTAAAACTAATATAAATGATAAAATTGATATAACGTTAGATTTTTTTAATAATTTCATATCCTTAAAGCACGGTTAATTATATGCAAGAAAAAATTTAACTATGAAATTTTCGCACAAAAAAAACGAAGATAAAATCTCCGTTTTATTCTATAATTTTTAAGGCGTTATCGTATAAAACGCGTTTTGCCATCTCGATGCCTAAAACTTTAGTAATTTTTTTATAGGCTTTATCTAAACTTGTTTGACGCATCATATGTATATCGCTAGCAACAAAATCAATCAAACCTTTAGACATTGCTTTAAGCAGATATTTTTGAACGCGCCTACCGTTTTCGCCTATAATAGACGACGCGTTTACTTGAATTAACGCACCCATTTGCTTTAAGTCGAAAATGGTATTCCAATCAAGGTAAGTATACCTTTCAACGTGCGCAATTATAGGAATATAACCCATCATAGTTAAATTGTGAACGTAGTCGGCAATATCCGTTTCGACAAAATAATTAAATTCAATTAAAAGGTATTTAGTACCGTTTAAAGTTGAAACAACACCGCTTTTTAAATTATCGTAGATATTACTATCACAATAAATTTCTTGACCTAAATATAACTGAACGTTTAAACCTCTTTCCTTGACTTTGGTTTTAAATTCCAAGAATATTTTTTGTAATTCACTAGCAGAAATATTGTATACGTCACCTTTATAATGTGGGGTTAAAACAATGCTTTCCACCCCTACTGATTCTTGCTTTTTTAAAACGTCTAAAGACATAGAAAAGTCTTTACTACCGTCGTCAACGTTA
>JAZURK010000210.1:0-3310 GCA_045606165.1 Christensenellaceae bacterium | reverse complement strand
CAGTATTTCAAACTTGAAGTGTAAAAACTTCAGTTTTTACGGCAAAACAACTGTTTTGCAAAGATTTTACCACTAGGTAAAAGATTTAACTTCTTATAGTTTATATTATAAGTACAATATTGTCAACAAATAGTCCTATTAAATGTAAAATTAGTCCAAAAAAATTCCCCCTATGATTAGGGGGAAAAGTTTACTTTGTAATTTGCTTTAAAAGTAAATTAAATTTATCGGTTTTGATTAAAGGGAACAATATTGCTAGGTTAATTAAATAGTCTGGCGCAAGGTATGTTATTTGATATAAAAACGAGTAAATAAAAGCGTTATCTTGTGGTAAATTTGCCCAAATACCGCCGTTGTCAAAATAAATAAGACCCGACAAAAAGTGGAAGGTAAATCTAACAAGATAAACTAGCGAAATACCGATAATCGGTGTGTACTTTTTGTCTTTAAAAATTGTTTTAGCAAGCGCCATCATACTAATAGATGAAAAAGCAAGAAGGAAGTCTAAAAAGAAAGTTGCGTAGTTAAAAACGTATGGGTTTTGAATAAACTGCAAAAAGCCGTAAATTAAACCTGTAAGCAATGCCGGTGCAAAACCAAATGCGTAAGCAAAAATACAAATAGGTAACATACTCGCAAGCGTTATGCTACCACCGTAAGTCACGGGTGAAAATTTAGCAAACGATAACGCGTAGGATAAAGCAACGGTAAGTCCGCTATACGCAAGCGTTTTAGTTGACAGTTCTTTTTTAAAAACGACTAACAACACTAGTACGCCGATTAAGGCAATTAGGGTAATTATTGATACCCAAAGGAACTTTGACGATGCGTTATCGTCAATAACGGTAAAAATAGATAATAAATTGTTAAGCATAAAAACTCCATAAAAATAACGCCTAAATTTAGGCGCACGAAAAAGACACACTCCCCGTCAAGCATTACCTTGTTAGGTTCAATGGGTATAATCTCAGCCGTACAGCACCCCTCGTTATTTTTTACACTTACAAGTAAAGTATATAAAAAACTTTTTTATTTGTCAATAATATATTGAAAATTTTTACTTTATATGATAAAATAGTTTTACTTTATGGGAGAGTAATAATGAATTACGATTTTTTTGCCTATTTAAACAGAATGAAACACATTAAACGTTGGGCGTTAATGCACTCAATCGTTGAAGAAAACGTTATGGAACACACCGAGCAAGTTTCGGTAGTTGCGCACGCGCTTGCATCTATTAAAAACAATATTTTTGGAGGTAACGTAGACGTATTAAAGGTTGTTTTATACGCGCAATACCACGAAACAAGTGAAGTTATAACGGGAGATTTGCCAACGCCTATTAAGTATTTTAATAAAGAGATTAACCACGCGTATAAAGATATAGAAAAAGGCGCATCATTAAAACTTTTGTCTACTTTACCCGAAGAATTAAAATTAGACTATGAAAAATACGTTTTACCCGATGAAGAGAGCGAAGAATATAAAATTATGAAATGCGCGGATAAAATTTCGGCGTATATCAAATGCGTAGAAGAAGTTAAATCGGGTAATAGTGAATTTATCAAGGCTAAAGACACTATATATAAAGATATTTTAAAAAACGATAGGGAAGAAGTAAAATACTTTGTTAAAAATATTTTACCACGCTACGAATTAACTTTAGACGAGCTTGAATAATAAAAAACACCGCGAAAATATCGCGGTGTTTTTAAATTATTTTTTAAATTTGCCTAAAGTGGTAACCGTCTTTTCAAAAATTACGTTTTTAGCGAATTTTTCGGCAATTTTAATATCTTCATTAGTTTTAGCAGTCCAACAAATAGCGTTGTACTTTTTAAGTTTTTTACCATAATATGCTAAATCTTGTATGCGCATATTGATAAAATCAAAATTAACTAAATACTTAAACCACAACTTATGCATAGCAAAGTTTACAAACTTGCCCGCAAGTTTACTTGGCTCTCTTGTAACTAGTACGCCCGTTATAAATTCTGGCGCAAGTTTTATAACCTTTCTAACCATAAGTGGGTTAAAACTTTGTACAACGAATTCGCCTTTATATTCTTTTAAAAGTTCAACGACTTTTTCTTCAAGACCAGGTCGTTTTTGAGTTTTAAGTTCTATGCAAAGTGGAACTCTACCGCCTATGAAATCTAAAACTTCTTTAAAGGTGGAAATTACGTGTTTAGTGCCGTTAGGGTGAAGTGTTTTAATTTCTTCATAAGTAATTTCACGTATATCTTTATCTACACCGCAAACGCGTTTTAAGTTATCGTCGTGATAGCAAACTAAAACGTCGTCACTACTCATTTGAACGTCAAGTTCGATAGCGTAGCCGTTTTGGATAGAAAGTTCATAAGCGATAAGCGTGTTTTCTGGGTTTTCGTTATCGTAAAGCCCACGGTGGGTTATAGGTGTTGTAAAAAGCCAATAATTATCAGTAATTCTATTTTTCATAACTTTTATAGTATAACATACGTAAAAAAATAACGCAAGCGCTTGAATTTTTTTTTATTTTATTATATACTGTATAATAGAATATTATACAATCAAGGATTTTTATGGCAAAACAAATAAAAGACAATATTAGAAATTTTTGTATTATAGCGCATATCGACCACGGCAAGTCAACTTTAGCCGATAGAATTATCGAGCATACCGGTCAAGTGTCCGAAAGGGATATGGAAGAACAACTTTTAGACAGTATGGATTTAGAGCGTGAAAGGGGTATTACCATTAAGCTTACGCCTATTCGTATGTCGTATACTTCAAAGTCGGGTAAGGATTATATTTTTAACCTTATCGACACGCCGGGTCACGTTGACTTTACCTACGAAGTTTCGCGTAGTTTAAAGGCTTGCGAAGGCGCGGTTTTAATCGTAGACGCGTCGCAAGGTATTCAAGCGCAAACGCTTGCTAACGTGTATTTAGCGCTCGATAACAACCTTGAAATTATGCCCGTTATCAATAAAATCGACCTTCCGTCGGCAGACCCAGACGGTGCGGGTAAAGAAATTGAAGACGTTATTGGTTTAGACGGTTCGTCCGCTCCAAGAATTTCCGCTAAAATGGGTTTAAATATTGAAGACGTTTTAGAAAAAATCATTACCGATATCCCAGCGCCTGAAGGTGACGATAGCGCACCGCTTAAAGCGCTTATTTTCGATAGTTATTACGATAACTTTAAAGGCGTTATTTTATTCGTTAGAATAGTAGACGGCTCTATAAAAGCGGGTATGAAAATTAAAACGTTTATGTCGGACAAGACTTTCGACGTGGTTGAAGTTGGTACGTTTAATCCGCAACT
>JAZURK010000209.1:0-2621 GCA_045606165.1 Christensenellaceae bacterium | reverse complement strand
GTTAAAAAAACTAAACATACGAATTTTATCAGTATCAAAAACGTTAGCAAGTTCCAAAACGTGCTTAAAAGTGTCTAAATACGTAGTAAAATCAACGTCTATATCAATCTTACCTATAGGAGAGCCTATCGACCAAACTTTAATACCGTTATCTAAAAGGCGTTTTTGGTATTCCTTGGCAGTTTGTACGGAAAATTTAGAAACGTTTTCACCGTTGACACTTCTGATTTCTAAATATCCAATATTGTGTTTATTTAAGGCGTTGATTTGACCTTGTAACGACGCAGAACACTCATCTGCAAATGCGCTTAAGTATATCATAATTATATAATTTTATTTCTATTTCTAATAGCGTTTAATACGGCAAGAACCAAAACGCCTACGTCCGACGCGATAGCAAGCCATAAACTTGTGAACAAGCCCGACACACCTAAAAGTAAAACTAAAGCCTTAACAACTAACGATACAGTTATATTTTGTTTAGCAATAGCGTTAGTGCGCTTTGCAAGTTTAACAGTGTAAGGAATTTTAGATAAGTCGTCGTCAGTGATAACTATATCACTACTGTCTATTGCCGAATCACTACCTAAAGCGCCCATAGCAAAGCCAACGTCCGCGCGTGTAATACTTGGCGCATCGTTAACTCCGTCGCCTACGAAAGCAACGCAAGTGCCGTTACTTTCATTTATAAGTCTTTCAACTTCGTTAACCTTATCTTGTGGTAAAAGTTCAGACACCGATTGCTTGATAGAAAGTTCTTTTCTTACTTTAATTGCGTAGTCTTTATTGTCGCCCGTAAGCATTACGGTTTTTTCTACACCAGCGTCATAAAGTTCTAAAACCGCACCATAGGCCTCTTTTTTGATAATATCGTTAAATACGATACAGCCAGCAAAAGCATTGTTAACGGCAACGTAAAGTTTAGCGCCCACTTCGGTATTTTCTAAAACGTTAACGCCTAATTCTTCTAAATAACATTTGTTTCCGCAAACAATTTGAGTTCCGTTATAGTCTACAGAAACACCTTTCCCCGCTACTTCAATAAAGTTATTTCCCGCTGGAATTTCGCCGTTATTAGCCTTTAATACGGCTTTTGCAATAGGGTGATTTGAATATTGTTCAGCAATACTTGCAAGGGATACTACTTTACCAGAAAACTCTTTAGTCGAAAGAATTTTAACAACTTTTAAATTGCCTTCGGTTAACGTGCCCGTTTTATCAAACACAATCGTTTTACAGCTAGATAATTTTTCAAGCGTTGAAGAATCTTTAATGATTACGCCTTTTTTAGCGCCCGCACCTACACCGCAAAAATAAGTAAGCGGTACTGAAATAACTAGCGAGCAAGGACACGAAATACATAAAAGCATAATTGCCCTAACGCCCCAAACTCTTAAGCCTTCCATATATACACTACTGAAAAACGGTGGGATAAATGCTAACGCAAACGCCAAAATTACGACTATTGGAGTATAAACTTTAGCAAACTTTTCAATAAATTTTTCTTTTTTCGATTTTTTAATTGCCGATTTTTCAACGATATCAACGATTACTTGAAGTGTTGATTCGCTATAAGGTTTTTCGGCTTTAATTTTAACGGTACCGTTTACACTAACGTAACCGCCGTAAACCTTGTCGCCTACTTTTGCATCTTTATAATTACTTTCGCCAGTAATAGTTTTTGTATCAAAAGAACAACTACCCTCAATAATTTCACCGTCGATAGCTACCCTTTCGCCCGCTTTTACTAAAATTACGTCACCAACCACAACTTCTTCAAGGCGTTTTACGGTAATTTCGCCGTTTTCGGCTACAAAGTTTACCGTTTTTGGCGAGAAATCTTTAAGCCCGTCAATAACCTTTTTAGCGCTGTCACTTGCCGAATGCTCAAAAAGTTCCCCTATCGAAAACAAAATCATTATTCCCGCCGACTCAACGAATTCGCCTAGAATTATCGCCGATAACGACGCTATACTCATAAGTAAATTTTCGTTAAATACTTTACCTTTAAAGATTTTTACTAAACCGTCGAAAAGAATTTCGTAACCCGCCGCAGCGTACGACAACACGAATAAGTATTTAGAAAAATCTTTAGTTGACGGTATAGCGTTTAAAATTATACCAACGATTAAAAATAATACCGAAACGCCAAGTTCAATAAGTTTAGACTTAACGTCGTGATCTTCATGCTCGTGGTCGTGCGAGCAAGAACAATTTTCGTGGTTATGAGAAGAACAATTATCATGGTCGTATTCACAACTTTCCTCTTCAAACTTATCATCTTCGTAAACGAAATACTCTTCGTCGTTACCGTTTTCTAAATTTTCGTCGTAAATTTCGCTATCTAACCCGTAATTATCCATTAAAACGTCCATTGTTTTAACTAATATATCATAGTCGCTAGACCATTGGTCGATTGCGTATTTAAGCAAAACGTTACCGTTTTCTTCTGTGATAATACAGTCTAAAACGCCTTTAATTTCTTTAACATCACTTATAATTTCCGCGTGTTTTACACTAGAAAGTTCGCCGATAATTTTTAATATTTTAATATTTTCCGCCATAATAACTCCTTTAACAGCATAAATGCTCGATTGACATTTCTATAATAGTTCTAATAT
>JAZURK010000208.1:0-11366 GCA_045606165.1 Christensenellaceae bacterium | reverse complement strand
AGCCATGTCGTTCTGTGAGCCAAGGAGTTGGCACAATAATTTGTCTTCCTAAGACCGCTTGGCCTCCGACTTCTATCAACTTTTAGTTTATTCGTCTTTATATAAAACTCCTTTGTGGCTTAAGGGTGGTTTGATTTATCAAATTTTTCCCGATAGGTTTTGTAGAGTTGGCGAAGAATTAACGCTTTTGGGTGGTAAAATCGCAAGAAAATGGGGCGAAACGCCAATTTATTTACCAAACGAAAAGGGCAAGATTTTAAACAACGACTTTTTTGGCGGAAACTTTTTAGGTATAGAAAGTAAAATCCCGTATCTTAAGGAGTTGGGTGTTACTGCGGTTTATATAAACCCTATAACAAAATCTTACTCTAACCATCGTTACGACACCGCTAATTACCTAGAAATCGACGAGATTTTAGGCTCGGAAGACGACTTTAAACGCTTGTGCGATAAATTGCACGAAAATGGTATTAAAGTTATTTTAGACGGCGTATTTAACCACACGGGCGATGATAGTATATACTTTAATAAATACCAAACTTACGACGGTTTAGGCGCGTATCAAGGGAAGCAGTCTAAATATTATAATTGGTACACCTTTGAAAACTTCCCCGATAAATACACTTGTTGGTGGGGGATTGACGTGCTCCCTACGATAAATAAAAATTCGTTAGAGTTTGAAGATTTTATAGCGGGTGAAAACGGCGTTATTGAAAAATATCTTTCGCTTGGCGCGGACGGATATAGATTAGACGTTGTTGATGAATTACCGCCAAGGTTTGTTAAAAAGTTAAGAAAAGCCGTTAAAAACAAAAACGGCGATAACGTTTTAATCGGTGAAGTGTGGGAAGACGCTACGAATAAAATTGCATACGATTTAAGGCGTGATTATTTTTGCGGTGACGAACTTGATTCCGTTATGAATTATCCGCTTAAAAACGCGATAATTAATTACTGTAAAACTAAAGACGTTACAGCGCTGTTAGAAACGGTTTTAACTCAAATAAATAACTATCCTAAAACGGCGCTCGATTTGCTTATGAATATTTTAGGTACGCACGACACCGCAAGGATTTTAACCGTGTTATCGGATAAAGAAATCCCTAAAACTCGCGAAGAATCGGCTAAACTTGAACTTTCGTTTAAGGACAAGCACAATGCCTTTAAACTACTTAAAATAGCTGTTTTACTTCAGTTTACGTTGTACGGTGTTCCAAGTATTTACTACGGTGACGAGATTGGTTTAAACGGTGGTAAAGACCCGTTTAACCGCACTTGTTATGATTGGGATTACGATGAGTTTAATAAAGAAGTTTTAGGCTTTTATAAGCAAATTTCCGCCATAAGAAATAATCATTCTTGCTTTATTGACGGCGAGTGTAAGGTTGTAAAGGCGGATAAGGGTTTATTTGCGTTTACGCGTGAAAACGACAGCGAAAAGATTTTAGTTGCAGTGAATTTAGGGGAGTATTCGTATAACGTTAAAAGTGAAATTTCGTTAGAAAACCTACTTGACTCAACTAAAAGTAATAATTATACGATAAATAAGAATAATTTTATTATATTAAGGCAAAAGATTTAACATTATGGACATTACTATTAAAATCAAAGAAGAATTTAACTTAACCGAAGAACATACAAGTAATATTATATCTTTACTTGACGAAGGCAACACGATACCGTTTATTGCAAGGTATCGTAAAGAATTAACGGGACATATCGACGACCAAGTTCTCCGTCAACTTGCCGATAGGCTTGAATATTTGCGCAACCTTGAAAAGCGTAAACAAGAAATTATTAAGTCTATAACCGAGCAAGAAAAAATGACCGACGAAATTATGGTTGCATTAGATAATGCCGTTACTTTAACGGAACTTGAAGATATTTATCGTCCTTATAAGCAAAAGAAGAAAACTAGGGCAACGGTTGCTATTGCTAAAGGTCTTACTCCGCTTGCGGATATCTTTTGCGAACAAAACCCAAACGGAGACGCGCCTGAAGTGGTTGCTCTTTCATACGTAAACGAAGAATTAGGCGTTAAAGATACAAAAGACGCTATTCAAGGCGCTATGGATATCGTAGCGGAAAGAGTTAGCGACGATGCCGAACTTCGTAAAAAACTTCGTAAAATGTTCTTAAGATTAGGCGTAATTTCGTCTAGTTTTTGTAAAGGCGTTGAAGACGATGCTGAAAAAGTAGCCGTATATGAAATGTATAAGGAATACTCTGAATCGGTTAACGGACTTAAAGCGCATAGGGTACTTGCGCTTAACCGTGGCGAAAAGGACGACGCTTTAAAGGTTAAACTTGAAATTGATAAAGAACTTGCTTACGGAATTTGTAAAGGTTTTATAATTAAAGGCGAAAGCCCTTATAAAGAAGTTCTTTCTAAAGCGTGTGAAGACGCGTACACAAGGCTTATCGAACCGTCGATTGAAAGGGAAGTTAGAAACTTGCTTACCGAAAACGCGCAAGAAAAGGCTATTAAAATGTTTGAAGTTAACCTTCGCCCTCTTTTAATGCAAGCGCCGTTAAAAGGTAAAGTAGTGCTTGGTTTTGACCCAGGTGTTAGAACAGGTTGTAAACTTGCCGTCGTTGACGACACGGGTAAGGTTTTAGATAAAGCGGTATGTTATCCAACGCTTGATAACGAAAAGAAAATCGAAGAAGCAAAAGTTATCGTTAAAAAACTCATTGAAAAGTATAAAGTTGACGTTATTTCTATCGGAAACGGTACGGCGTCTAAAAAATCCGAAATTTTTATTGCGGAATTAATTAAGGAATATAAAGGCAAAGTTAACTATATAGTAGTTAGCGAAGCGGGCGCGTCGGTATACTCCGCTAGTGAACTTGGCGCTAAAGAATTCCCTGATTACGACGTATCGGAGCGTTCTGCGGTTTCTATTGCTAGAAGACTTCAAGACCCACTTGCCGAACTTATCAAAATAGACCCTAAATCAATAGGTGTAGGACAATATCAACACGATATGCCAGAGGCAAGGCTTAATCAAGTGTTAGGCGGTACGGTTGAAGACTGTGTTAATACGGTAGGCGTAGACCTTAACACGGCGAGCGCGTCGTTACTTTCTTACGTTGCGGGACTCAATAGTGGTATTGCTAAAAATATCGTTGAATACCGTGAAAAGAACGGTAAATTTACCGACAGAAAACAACTTTTAAAAGTAAGTAAGCTTGGCGAAAAAGCGTTTACTCAATGCGCGGGTTTCTTAAGGGTAGCAGGTGGTGAAAATATCTTTGATAATACGGCAGTTCACCCTGAATCTTACGACGGCGCAAAGAAATTACTTGGCTATTTCGGGTATAGTGACGTTGACGTTAAAGACGGAAATTTAGCGGAATTACCTGCAAAAATCAAAACTGCTGGCGTAGAAAAAATCGCTAAAGAATCAGGTCTTGGCGTTGATACTTTAAACGACGTTGTGGTGGAACTTTTAAAACCGGGTAGAGACGTAAGGGATTCACTCCCTCAACCTGTTTTAAGAAGTGACGTTTTAGAGATTACCGACCTTAAAGAAGGTATGATTTTAAACGGTACGGTTAGAAACGTTACCGATTTTGGCGCGTTCGTTGACCTTGGCGTTCACCAAGACGGTCTTGTTCATATTTCCGAACTTTCTAACAACTTTATCAAGCACCCAAGCGACGTTGTAAAGGTTGGTCAAGCAGTTAAGGTTAAAATTAAAGGTATTGATTTAAAGAAAAATAGGATTTCACTTACAATGAAGGATATTTAAGCGGAATATATAAATTGTTATTGACAAAATGCTTAAATTTTGCTAAAATATATCCGTTAAATTAATTAGGAGGAAAAGTTATGTCTACTTTTGAAAAAGTTAAAGATATGTTAGTTGAAAAATTAGGTGTTTCGCCTGAACAAGTTTCATTAGAAAGTGAAATTATTAAGGATTTAGGCGCAGATTCGTTAGACGTTGTTGAAATGTTACTTTCTCTTGAAGAAAATTTCAACGTTACAGTAACCGACGAACAAACTGACAATATTAAAACGGTTAAAGACATTGTCGATATTATTGATAATAAGTAATTAACGAAAGATAGGGTGTATACGATAATCGTGTGCACCCTAAATTTTTAACTGGTTATGAAGATTTCTAAAATTAAGTATAAACGCATAGACGTAGAAAAAATTAAACAAATTTATCTTGAAGGGGCATTGGAAATTAATAGTGCAACTTCTTTAAAACAAGTGTTAAATGCAAGGGCAAAAGTCGTTAAAAACGCCGTGCTACTTGACACTTATTATAACCTTGCTTTTATAAGGTGGTCGCTTGATACTTCAAGCGAATTTTACCAAGCCGAAAAAACTTACTACGAATCAAATATTCCGCTTATAAACGATGCTAAAACAGAGTATATTAAAAGTATAAAAAACTCTATATTTTACGATGAAATCGCAAAAATTTTACCAAATTCTCTTTTGAAAATTTACGATTGCGAATTGATTTCTTCATCGCCTATAATTAGCGATGAATTAGTTTTAGAGGCGGAAAAAGTAGATGAATACTCTAACTTTTTTTCTAGTTTATTAATAGAATTTAACGGCGAAAAATTACCGCTTACGTTACTTAAAAAGTATATGGCTAGCGAAGATAGACAGGTTAGAAAATCCGCGTTTACCGCCTTTGGTAAAGAACTTAACAAGCACGCTGATTTTATCGACGCCAACTTTGATAGTTTAGTAAAAATTCGCACTCAAATGGGCAAAAAGTTAGGGTTTGAAAACTATATTAAACTCGGCTACGCGAATATGTGTAGAATTAGTTATAATCAAGCCGACGTTGAAAAATTAAGGGAAAATATCGTTAAGTTCGTCGTGCCTAAAATTACTGAAATAAGAAAACTCGTGGCGGATAAACTTGGTATTGACAATCTTATGCTTTATGATTACGAAACTGTTTTTAGTAGCGGTGAACCAAAGCCTATAACGTCTAAAGACCTTTTAAGCGATTGTGGTAAAAAACTTTACGATAGTATGGGTAAGGAGACTTCAAGGTTTTTCCGTTTTATGTTGCGTAATGATGCCTTCGACTGTTATTCGCGTCCTAATAAATGGGGCGGTGGGTATATGACGGATTTAGCAAAGTTCGACACGCCGTTTATATTGGCTAACTTTAACGGAACTTCCGCCGACGCCGACGTTTTAACTCACGAGGCAGGACACGCCTTTGCTAGTTATGAAATGAGTAAGTCTGGCAAGGATAAAGAACTTGGGCTTGCATTTATGGACGTAGCCGAAACCCACTCGATGAGTATGGAGTTTTTCGCTTATAAATACGCTGACTTGCTTTTTGGTAAAGACGCTAAAAAGTACGTTTTTAAGCATCTTTTAGATGCTTTCACTTTTCTTTCTTACGGCTCGCTTGTCGACGCGTTTCAACACGAAGTTTATAAAAATTACGAGTTGACGCCAGAACAAAGAAATCAAGTGTGGAATAATTTAGAAAAAATTTACCGACCTTATTTATCTAACGCTGGTATGGAATACTTTGAAAAGGGTACGCGTTGGCAGTACCAAATGCATATTTTTGAAAGTCCGTTTTATTATATCGACTACGTTTTTGCCGAGATTACCGCGCTTAATATTTTGCTATTATCACTAGAAGATTACGACAAGGCTTTTAAAGTGTATAACGAGTTTATTTCTTACGGCGCAGACTACGGATATCTAGAAATTTTAGAAAAAGTCGGTTTACCTTCGCCTCTTGATGAAGACAACCTTAAAAACCTATCAAACAAACTCTTTGAACTTTTAAAAGAGCAATTAACTAAATGCGAATCTTAATTCGCATTTTTTTATTTATTTTTTCGTGCAAAAGGATAAAATTAGTATTGCAATATACTTAAGTTTATGTTATACTATAAAAGAAATAAAATCTAAAGGGGTTAGACGTGAGTAGCGGTATTAAGGGAAAAGAAAACGAAGATAAATTTTTTACCGTTGAATTTTTCGGCGTAACGGTTATCATAACCGCATTCGTATTACTTTTATGTTTATTTTTCGGGGAGAAAATCCTTTTCGATATAGGCAGGGAAGTACAATTTTTTATTCTCGGTGTTTTTGGATACTTTGCGTATCCGTTTTTGCTTACCTTACTTTTGGTAGGCGTTTTCGTGCTACTTGGGAAAAAACCTAACAAAAAAAGAAAGGGAAGTTTAATAATGCTTTCCTACCTTGTTTTCGTCGTTTTATCGGTTATGACTATTATAGCCAACAGTCCAAATCCAACCGATTTAAACGAATATCTTTCGTTTGCTTTTGAAAGCGGTAGGCTTGGCGTTAACGGCGTAGTTGCGGGCGGTGCATTATTCTCGCTTTTTGTTTTCGCGCCGGTAAAATATCTCGGCAACGTCTTTACCATTATTTTATTAGCGTTGCTTACTATTTTCGTGGTGTACTTCCGCATTAAATACAAAAAGAAACATAAAAACGATAAAGAACTTCCTCAACCCGTTCAAGAACAACAACCGCAAGTTCAACCTCAAGTACAAGTTCCAGAGATGCAAATGCAACCTCAAGGTTTTTCTCAACAACCTCAAGGTTACTCTCAACCGTACCAACCACAGCAAAACTATCCGCAAAATGCCTACGGTCAACCTATAACTAACAACGGCTATCCTGGTCTTTTTAACGGTCAACCTCTCAATTACGGTTCGCAAAACGGTTATAGTCAAACTCAAGGCTATTCTCAACCGCAAGGCTACGCTCAACCACAACCTAATTATAACGAAAACCCTAGCAACATATCTAGGGAAGATGCTTGGCGTATTTTATACGGAAACACTGCGGGTATGCCTAAAAATTACTCAACCGAGTATCAAGATTCCTTTAACGGCGCAGGTTATAGGCGTAATAGCGACATTCCAAACAATCAAGGCTATCAACAAAACGGCGGTAGCGTGTCTAATGAAATTCCGCGCCACGATATGTTTAATTCCTATACTTACGAAGATAGGTCTAACGAAATTGAAGACGTTAACGATTTTAGCGTGGATACTCAAAACGCTAACGATTATGATAATCCTTTTACTGAAGACGAAGAAACTAAAAGGGCTAAAGCCTTCTTCTCTAGGGTAAAAGAGCAGTATAATGGCGAAAATTCAACTAAAAACGAAGAAACGCCTACCAACCAACAGCAAATCGAATTTGACGAGTTTGATAGCGTTTTATCTATAAACGAAACGCCGGACGATTATTCTAGCCAGACTGAAAACAATAGGGAAGTTGAAGATTTTATCAACTACACGATGGAAGATAAATCTTCGGTGGTTAACGAGCCTGTCGCTCAAGAACAATCTTCGCCTTTAGATAACGGGCTTAACGAATACGGTAAAAAACTTATAGAAAATATGCCTACAAACTATAAGTATACTCCACCGCCAATCAAATTGTTAAAGACGGTAGATAACACCGATACCGATTACGAGTATGAAATTTTCAAAAGTGACGTTAAAACTAAAATTTTAATGACTTTGGAAACGTTTGGTATTTCAACTCAAATAGCAAAAATTCATAGAGGTCCAGCCGTTACTCGTTTTGATATTGAAGTTCCTACTACCGTTCCACTTGATAGAATTACAAAACTTCAAAGGGACATTAACTTAAGGGTTGCTGCTAAAAGCGAAATTCGTATGATTGCGCCCGTTCCTAATACTTCGTACGTTGGTATCGAAGTTCCTAACCGTGTGCAAGAAACGGTTAACCTTAAGGAATTGCTAAACAGCGAAATATTTAGGTCGTCTAAACCGTCTACTTTAAACTTTGCGCTTGGTAAAGACGTTGTAGGTAGTCCCGTTTACCTTGATATTGCTGAAATGCCACACTTACTTATTTCGGGTACTACGGGTTCGGGTAAAAGCGTGTGCTTAAACACTATGATTTTAAGTTTGGTATATAAATATTCGCCACAAGAATTGCGTATCGTTATAGTAGACCCTAAACGTGTTGATTTAGAGCCGTTTAGAACTATTCCGCATATGTTGTTCGGCGATATTATCGAAGACGTACCAACGACTAACTCTATGCTTACTTGGGCGGTTGAAGAAATGGAAAACCGCTATAAGGTTTTAGCGAAATCTCACACTAAAAACATTAAAGATTACAATGCTAAAGCATCGGCTAACGGCGAAAAGATTATGCCTAGAATCGTTATTATAATGGACGAGTTTGCCGACATAATGCTCCAAGATAAAAAAGGCGTTGGCGATAAGGTATGCGCTATCGCGCAAAAAGCCCGTGCCGCAGGTATCCACCTTGTACTTGCCGCGCAAAGACCGTCTGCCGATATAGTTGAAGGTCCTATTAAATCAAACCTTCCTTCAAGAATAGTATTTAGGGCGTCTTCGGCAATTGACTCGCAAGTTAGTATGGGTATACCTAACGCGGGCGCGGAAAAATTGCTTGGTAAGGGCGACTGCTTGTATAAAACGGGTGGTATGTTTGGTATCGAGCGTGTTATGGGCGCGTACGTTAGCGATGAAGAAATGTTTGATATAATCGATTTTGTAACGGAAAATAACGAGTGTTATTTCGACTATAACAACTGGTCTAAAATTCAAGCGAGGGTACAAGCCAACCAACCGCAAGAAACTGCTGACCACGAAGGCGTTGGCGCGGACGTTAACACCGACCCTAACGCCGTAGACCCACTTTATATCAAAGCAATGCGCATCGGTTATGAATTTGGTGGACTTTCGGCGTCTTTCTTACAAAGAAAAATGTGCCTTGGATATCAAAGGGCGGCAAGGGTTGTCGATTGGCTTACCGATAACGGCTACGTTACGCCTAACTCGATAGCGGGCAAGAAACAAATGATTTTACCTATAGAAGAATTTGAGGAAAGATTTGGAAACAATGGTTAAAAATAAAAAAATTGGGCTTATATCCTTGGGGTGTGATAAAAATAGGGTAGATAGCGAAAAAATACTTGGTTTGATTGGCGATAGGGCAATTATTACTAACGATATTGAAGATGCCAACGTTATCATAATTAATTCTTGCGCCTTTTTGGAAAGCGCTAGGAAAGAGGCTATTGATACGGTTTTGGAGTGTAATGAACTCCGCGCTAAAAACCTTGAAAAAATAGTGTTAACGGGTTGCTTACCCGAAAGGTACGTTGGCGACTTGTTTGAAGATTTTACCGAAGTAGATTTGTTTATGGGTATACTTGATTACGACCTTTTATTTGAAGGGTTAGAAAGAGTTTATAACGGCGAAAGGGTAAACTTCGTTAAAAAGAATAAAATTTTTTCAACAAAAAAAAGAGTTTTGACAACCCCTTGTCACTATTTCTACCTTAAAATAGCAGACGGATGCAATAATAAATGTACTTATTGTTTAATTCCGTCGATTAGGGGCGCGTACCGTTCAACGCCTATAAAAGACTTAATTGAAGAAGTTAAAGGAATCGGCTATACCGAAGAATTAATACTCGTAGCGCAAGACGTTACTAGGTACGGCGTTGATTTTGACGGTAAATCGCATATAGTTGAACTTATTAAAGAACTTTCTTCACTTGAAGAAGTTGGCTCTATTAGGCTTTTATATTGTTATCCCGATATGGTGTCTGACGAACTTATCAGCGAAATTAAAAACAATGATAAAGTTATCAAGTACATAGATATCCCACTACAACACGCGTCGAACCCCGTGTTAAAGCGTATGAATAGAAAGGGTACGGGCGAAGAATATTTAAACCTTATAAATAGACTTAAAACGGAGATTGAAGGTATTGCTATTCGTTCTACCTTTATCGTAGGTTTTCCTGGCGAAACGGAAGAAGATTACGAAGTCTTAAAGGACTTTATCTCTAAAGCCAAGTTTACTAACTGTGGTTTCTTTGCTTACTCTAGGGAAAAGGATACGCCGTCTAATAAACTTGACGGACATATGCCTAAAAAGATTAAAGATAAACGAGTTAAGTCGTTATACCAACTTCAAAGCGAAATTTCCTACGCGAATTTGCAGTCTTACGTTGGCAAAACCTTAAAAGTCGTTTGCGACGGCATTGATTACGATAAACAGTCTTTCTATGGACGCGCTTATTTTAGCGCTCCTGATATTGATGGACGAGTTTACTTTAATTCGGCTGAAGATATTAATCAAGGCGAATTTTATAACGTTTATATTGAAGAAACGGACGAATACGATTTATACGGGAGTGTGAATAATGAACTTACCTAATAAACTTTCAATTTTACGAATACTTTTAATACCCGTTATGGTAGCAGTGTTTTACCTTCCAATGATACCGTATAACTACGTTATTTCAGCAGGTATTTTCGCAATTTCGGCGTTTACCGATTTTTTAGACGGATACATAGCGCGAAAATATAATTTAGTTACCGATTTAGGTAAGTTTTTAGACCCGATTGCCGATAAAATTTTAGTGCTTTCGGCACTCGTAGTAATTATTACCGAGCCTACTATTATGGGCTACGAAAACCTTGTTTTCGGTAAGATTTTAGGGGGCGTGGGCGTTTCGTTTATCGTTGCTAGAGAAATGGCTGTTAGCGTTTTAAGAATGATTGCATCGGGTAAAGGTATAGTTTTAGCAGCGGAAAAAGTTGGCAAAATCAAAACTTTCGTAACGGACTTTGCAATTTTGGCGCTTTTAGTTTCGTCTGATATTTCCGCTATTTATTACGTAGGTATCGTTTTATTTATTATTTCGGTAATTTTAACGATATATTCGGGAATTTTCTATCTTGTTAAGAATAGGGAAGTGTTTAAATAATGATTGAGTACAAAGGAATTTTTAAACTTTTCAACGTAAGTTTAGTAAAGTTAAAAGATTTTTTAAATAATTATCCGCAAGTTGCCGTGGTTTCGCAATTAGACGGCGAGGTAAAAGTTGAATACGACCTTAATAGTCTTTCTGTTGCTCAAAGGGATAAGTTTTATAAAGGCTTTTTAGAAAACTTTGGCTCGCAAGTTTATGCGGAAGTGGACGTTGATTTAAAAACTCAACTTTTTGAAATTTTAAAGTTTAGGGGGATTAAAATCTCGTTTGCGGAATCGTTTACGGGCGGATTATTGTCGTCAACTATTACTAAAATGTCGGGCGCAAGCAGTATCTTATACGAAGGCATAGTTTGCTATACCGAGGAGTCTAAACGTAAACGTCTTGGCGTTAAAGAAAGCACTTTAAAAAGGTGTTATCCCGTAAGTGAAGACGTAGCGCGTGAAATGGCTAACGGTCTTTTAGAGGGTGGCGAGGCGGATATCGCGGTGTCTACAACGGGTATTGCAGGACCTAATTCCGATAATTCGGGTTTTCCTATCGGGTTATGTTATTTTGGTATTGCTACACACAATAAAACGGCTGTTT
>JAZURK010000207.1:0-9534 GCA_045606165.1 Christensenellaceae bacterium | reverse complement strand
AGGAATACGTTGAGCTGAACCGATTAATTTGCCGTTAAGTTCTGGGATAACTAAGCCGATTGCCTTAGCTGCACCAGTTGAGTTAGGCACGATATTCATAGCACCTGCCCTTGAACGTCTTAAATCACCCTTTCTTTGTGGACCGTCAAGAATCATTTGGTCGCCAGTGTAAGCGTGAACGGTAGTCATAATACCAGATTGGATAGGAGCGTAATCGTTAAGCGCTTTAGCCATAGGTGCTAAGCAGTTAGTGGTGCAAGATGCAGCAGAAATAACTTTATCTTCAGCAGTTAAAGTTTCGTGGTTAACGTTGTAAACGATGGTAGGAAGGTCGTTACCTGCAGGAGCAGAAATAACAACTTTTTTAGCGCCGGCAGTTACGTGAGCCATTGCTTTTTCTTTAGAAGTATAGAAACCTGTACATTCTAAAACTACGTCAACGCCGATTTCACCCCAAGGAAGTTCAGCAGCGTTTGCTTTAGCGTAGATAATAATTTCTTTACCGTCTACGATAATAGAGTTATCAGTAGCTTCTACTGTGTGTTTGCCTTCACCGAATTTACCAGCGAAACCGCCTTGAGCAGTGTCGTATTTAAGAAGGTGAGCAAGCATTTTTGGGCTTGTAAGGTCGTTGATAGCAACTACTTCATAACCTGGAGCATCAAACATTTGTCTGAAAGCAAGACGACCGATACGACCAAAACCGTTAATAGCAACTTTTACATTTGACATTATAGTGTCCTCCTAAATTAACATTTCGTTAAAAATTTAACATATTGGGGTGGATTTTTATCCACCGAAAGTTATTATACAATGTTTTAATAGTTTAAGTCAAACAATTTTCGATAATTATTTTAAATTTTCGGGATTTAAACATTTTAAATCATCGGGAACGAATAATCCGTCTTTTCTAATAAGTTCGCCGTCAAGATAGATTTCGCCTCCGCCGTATTTTTCCGTTTGAATTTGTACTAAATCCCAATGGATTGCCGATTCGTTACCGTTATAGCAATCGTCATAGCACGAACCCGGCGTAAAGTGAATTGAACCCGAAATTTTTTCATCGAATAAAATATCGCCCATAGGGTTTACTATATACGGATTAACGCCGAAAGCAAACTCGCCAACGTATCTTGCGCCTTCATCAGTATTGAAAATCGCGTCAAGTTTTTCTTGGTTGTTGCCCGTAGCCTTAATAATTTTACCGTCTTTGAAAGTTAACGATACGTTTTCAAACTTAAAGCCTTGTTCAACGGACGGCGTGTTATAAGTTATAACGCCGTTTACGCTATCTTTAACGGGCGCGGTGTAAATTTCGCCGTCGGGAATATTACAGTGTCCCGAACATTTTTTACTGCCTATACCCTTAATAGAAAAACTAATATCGGTATCTTTAGCAATTATGCGAACTTTATCGGCGTTATCAAGTCTTACTTTTAAAGCGTCCATCGCCCTGTCCATTTTAGAATAGTCTAAATTGCAAACTTTAAAGTAAAAATCTTCAAACGCGTCGGTACTCATACCCGCAGCCTGCGCCATACCTGGATTTGGATATCTTAATACTACCCATTTAGTCTTTTTAACCCTTATTTCGTGATGAACGGGTCTAGAATAAAACTCACTTTCGATTTGCATATTCCTTTCAGGAACGTCTGCGTTTTCGTTAGAGTTGTTTCCACCGCGAATAGCGATATACGCGTCCATATCCGCCATTCTATATCCAGCGTATTTGGCTTTAAGTTTAGCGTATTCTTCAGTTTCGCCCATTAAAAGTTGACGGCTTATCCTATTATCGAAAATTTCTACGAAAGGATACGCCCCTACTTTATACGCCTCTTTTACAAGTTCGTTAACGAGCATATAATCTATATCTTTAGCCTCGATTAAAAGTTTTTCGCCTTTTTTTAAGCAAATTGAATAGTTGATTAACCCTTTAGCAAGTTCTGTAAGTCTATTATCTACCATAATTATTCTCCTATATTTATTATTCTAACACTTTAAACTTATTTTGACAACCACATTTTTTAGTGTTGTTGATCTTTATTTGACTAAATATATCTTTTTTGGTATAATGTTAAAAAATTCATCACAAATGAGGTTTAAGTTTGCGATATGAAAATGCTAAAAAGTAAAACGATTACACACTACAACTTTACTAAAAAGCCAAGAACTCCTTGGTTTTTAATGTGGATTGTTCAAATAGGTTGCGCGTTTAAACGTATTGGTAG
This sequence comes from Christensenellaceae bacterium, assembly GCA_045606165.1. Taxonomy (GTDB): domain Bacteria; phylum Bacillota; class Clostridia; order Christensenellales; family Borkfalkiaceae; genus HGM11412. The sequence goes on along the minus strand of JAZURK010000207.1, from coordinate 7,306 downwards.
AAAAACCAAAATTCATTACGTTACTAAAAAGTCTAAAAGACCGTCGCTCATACTTGGTACTCACGCAGCGTTTAACGACTTTTATATGCTTTTTAAAATTTACAAAACGCCAAAAATTAACTACGTAGTTGCAATCGACGCGTTTAACGATATAGGCGACTTTTTAATGCGCAACATCGGCGCGATTTGTAAAAGAAAATTTATTCAAGACTTGTCTTTAATGAAAAATCTTAAACATTCGGTTAAGGTTCTTAAAAATAACGTAGTTATTTATCCCGAGGCAAGATATTCGTTAGACGGCACTACTAGTTACTTACCACCGTCGCTTGGCAAACTCGCTAAATTTTTAGACGTACCCGTTACCGTAATTAACCTTAAAGGTAGTTATATTAGCGACCCGCAATGGAATAAATACAAACAAAACCGTATGCCTATGGAGGCGTTCGTTGAAGAAATTTTAACCGCTGAACAAGTTAGAACTTTATCGGTTGCCGAAATCAACGAAAAAATTCAAAAAGCCTTTATCTACGACGATTGGAAGTGGCTTAAAGAAAGTGGCACAAAGTTAAAATACAAAAATAGGGCCAATAACTTAAACGCTATTTTATACCAATGTCCTAAATGCAAAACGGAATTTAAAATGTTTGGCGAAGGCACTACCCTTAAATGTAACGCGTGCGGTAAATCTTGGGAACTTAACGAAGACGGTACATTAACGGCTAATTCGGGAGAAACGGAATTTACGCACGTTCCCGATTGGTTTAAGTGGCAAAAACAAAACGTTCACGACGAAGTTTGGGGCGGGACTTACAAAATGGTTGCCGACTGTGAAATATTCACTTTACCAAGCTCAAACGGCTTTGTAAAACAAGGCACGGGTATGCTTATACAAACCCCTGAAAAAACAGTGCTTGACGTTACCCTTTACGACGAAAATAAAATAATCGAGTATACGGGAACTGAACTTGAAAGCGTACACGTAGAATATCAATATAAAGGTTACGGCGATATGTTTGACTTTTCTATCCCTGGCGACAGCGTATGGATGCACCCAACTAATCGCAAAGATATTTTAACTAAAGTTTCGCTTGCTACGGAAGAAATCCGCGACCTTGCTAAATCAAAACTTAACAAACATTAATTAATTGCCCTTGCAAAAGGGCAATTTTTATCTTTACAAAACTTAAATATCGTTATATAATTTAAGTATGAAACTTATTTTAGCAAGTAATTCGCCAAGGCGAAAACAATTATTATTAGACGCGGGGTTTGATTTTACGGTAATTCCTTCAAACGTGAAAGAACCCGAAAACACAACTTTTACACCCGACAAGTACGCGGAATATTTAGCCGAGTTAAAGGCAACCGACGTTTTTAATAAATACGGCGAAGTCGTTTTAGGCGCTGACACTATCGTTTACCTTGACGGAATAATACTTGGCAAGCCAAAAGACAAAAAGGACGCGTTTAATACTTTAAAACTTCTTTCAGGCAAAACGCATATAGTATGTACGGGTTATGCAATTATAACCAAAGATAAAAAAATTAGAGCAAGCGAAAAAACTTACGTTACTTTTAACGAATTAACCGACCAACTTATTACCGATTACGTTAACAGCGGTTTATGTATGGATAAGGCTGGAAGTTACGGCATACAAGACGGATATCCGCTTGTTAAAGAAATTAAAGGTGATTACCAAAACGTTGTAGGTTTACCTATAAATGAAATAAAGGGGATAATAGAAAAGTTATGAGACCTAAAATAGCATTAGAAACGGGAACTTCATACACCAAAATATACAAAGCGCACGCCGACGTAGTGTTGTGCGAGCCGTCGGCAATCGCAATTAAAAACGGAAATTATAAAAAACCCGTAGCAATCGGCGAAGACGCGTATAATCTTATAGGTAAAACGCAAAGTGACGTTAAAGTTATCTTCCCCGTAAACCATACGGAAATAACTAACGTAAAAGCGTATACCGCTATGGTAAGCGGTTTTATAAACAAGGTAAGAAAACCTTACGAAAGAATAGCCGACGCCGTTCTTACGGTACAATGCGGTTCTGATAGAGAGATTATCGGCAAGTTTGAAAGGGCGCTTAACTCTATTGGCGTATACAACGTAGAAACAGCGGAAACTTCTATTTTATCCGTACTTGGCGCGGATTTAGATATTAGCGAAAATTCTTGCAAAGCGCTTATCGACTTTGGCGGAGGACAAACTACTATTTGCGTGCTTACTGCAAACGGCGTAATTTCGGGTGTTTCGGCAGGCATTGGCGGTAACACTCTTAATAAAATGATATCCTCGCACGTTGAAAAAACTTTAAGCATTACCCTTCCCGATACTCAAGTAGAGTTTTTAAAGAAAAGCGTAGCAAGTTTGGTTGTTGACGACGATACTAAAGTCGTTGTTAGCGGTAAAGATACTATGACGGGCAAAAACCGTTCGCTTAACGTATCGGCATCTCAAATAGTAGAACCGATTAAAGAATTTTTAGACAAGATTATCGAAATTCTTAAAATGGTATTCAATAAAGTGCCTAGCGAAAGCATTTTAGAAATTCAAAAAAACGGCGTACTTTTAACGGGTGGCGGTTCTAAACTTTACGGACTTGCCGACTATTTAGCACCTATTTTAGGCTACAAGGTAGAACTTGTTGAAGAACCCGACTTATCTTCGATTATTGGCGCTGGCAAACTTGTTGAAGACAAAACCTTGCTTAACAAATTAAAACTTAAAGTATAAAAAATAAGCGTTTGCGGATAACCGCAAACGCTTTTAGTTTGATTTAAATTCTTCCCCTTTAATAAGATAATCAATGGAAACGTTAAAGTAATTCGACAAAAGAACAAGCATATCGACGTCTGGACTACGCTTGCCGTTTTCATAGTAAGAAATAACTTCACGGCTAATAGATAAGTCCATAGCAACTTTTAATTGGCTTAACTTTTTCTTTTTTCTAATTTCTTTTAAACCTTTTAATTCCATATCTTGAATTTCCTTGACTAAATTGTAACATAGTGTTACAATACATTATGTAACAATTTGTTACATATCACACAAAGGAGGATATTTATATGAATGAAGGTTCTTACGGCGGTGGTTTTGCTTTAGGGTTTTTCCTTGGTTTAGCAGGTTTAATTATTGCTATAGCAATTAGTAAATCGGAAACTAAACGTGGTGCAATACACGGATTTGTTACGTCCCTTGTTATTTCTGTAGTAGTAGCATTATGTTTCTATTGCGGTCTTTTAAATTATATCGGATTATAAGTTATTATATAAAAAAGTAGGATTTCAAGTGATAAAAATTATATTAAAACGTCTTTCGTTATTTGGTGACGTTCCATTATGTAACTTAAATGAAAGTCGTGGAATTTTTATAGGTGATTTTTGCTTTCCGTTGTGTGTGCGATGCACGGCAATTATAGTAGCGTTTTTACTTACCGTTCTAATTTTATTATTTAAAAAAATTCACTTTAAAAGAAAGTGGATTTTAGTTTGGATAATATTTATTATTCCTTGCATAATAGACGGAGTATTACAGTACTTTTTTTATATAGAAAGTAATAATTTACGAAGATTATTAACGGGAAGTCTATGTGGATTAGGATTAGGAAACATATTAGTTGCAATATTTAATTTCTTAAATAAATACGTGGCAAAAAAATAAACGTTTGCGGTTATCCGCAAACGCTTTTTATTATGTATTAAAGTAAGTAGATAGGTAAACTTTCGCCGATTTGGTATTTTTTAATTTCGGCAAGTTTGATAGTTGGTTTTTTAGGAGCGGGTTGCTTTGTTTCAACCGCTTTTTTAACGGTTTCGGCTTTTGTAGGCGCTACCGCTTTTTTCGTTGCGGGTTTTTTAGCAGGGGCTTTAGGCGCGCTTGCTTTTTTTACCGCAGGTTTTTCTTCAATTACCACGCTATTTTCCATATCAGGCGCGGTTGTTTTTACTTTAGAGTAACCGTTGTTGACTGCTCGTTTAATAGAGTTTTTACCTATTGGCATAATCAATAATCTCCTTTGCAAGTTCTGTATATTCAATGGCGCTACGGCTTGTTTTTTTGTACGCTACAACCGGTTTACTATTGTCTTGCGACCACTCGATTGCGCTATCTACGTGGATGTAGTTTTTAAACAAGTCGGTACCATCGGTATCGTTTAAGATTTCTATAGTTTGCTTTAAGTAGTTCTTTCTTTCGTCGGCTTTAGTTATTGCAATACCCATAATTTTAAGGTCGGGCGCAATTTCGTTAACGCGCGCCATAAACTCAAAGATATTAGCAAGACCAAAAAGTCCCCAAGGGCTTGCCTCTACGGGTATAATTACGTAATCGCTTGCGCACATAATATTCATAACCCAACAGCCAAGCGTTGGCGGTGCGTCGATTAAAACGTAATCGTAAACTCCGCTATCAATAACCTTTTTTAAGCATTTTTTTAAGAGTAATTCCCTTTGCCATTTGGTAAAAAGGTCAAACTCAATACCGCTCATAAGTGTTGACGACGGTATGATATCCAAGCCTTCGTAGTCGGTTGAAACGATAAAATCCGTTAAATCTTTATCTTCTTTTATCGCGGTATAAATATTTTTACCGCTTTCTTGAAACGCAAGGGATTTTTCTTCATCAAAATACGATAAAGTTAAGTTAAGTTGCATATCTCCGTCGATTAAAAGCACCTTTTTGCCCATCATAGCCATTGCGCAACCTACGTTAGAACAAGTAGTAGTCTTTCCGCTACCACCTTTGTTGTTTGCAAATGAAATAACTACCGTTTTTGGCATAATTACCCCCAAAAAAATTAATCTTGCTCTAAATACTTGATAATATCTTGTAAACCTTCGCCCGTTACCGCGCTTACAGGAAAGATTTTTTTACAGCCTGCAAGTTTGAGCCACCTTGTAACCCTTTCAACGTTAGCATCGGGCTTATCAATACCCGAAACTATACCTATAACTTCACGGTTAACAAGGCTAGTTATACACGGCGAGAATATAGAGTACGGCTCGTTTGCGCTTAAAACCAAACCGACAACGTCGGCCTCGTAGGAATAAAGGGCAAGCGCGCCACTCGTTTGTCTTAATTCGGTATATTCGCCGGGGGTATCAATAACGGTATCTAAATAGTTAACGTACTGCGTTTTAAAATAGTGAATTTCTTCGCCCCTTATCGCTTGCGTTAGCGTCGTTTTGCCCGCGGCTACCCTACCTATCAAAATAATCTTTTTCATTAGGTTCTAGTAAGTTCGCAACAAGTATAGCCAAGTTTGTTAATAACGTATTCTCTTATAGCAGTAAAAGCCGATTCAACGCTTGAAACGCTACCAGAAATAATTAAAGTGCCCGTAAATCTATCAACGAAACCAATTTCCGCGCCCGAAGATTTCATAGCGATATCAGCAGCGATAACCGCGCTTTCCGCTGGGCTTATAGTTAAAACGCCGATTGCACTTCTTGTGTAGTCTGTTTTAGGGTCTAAACCAAGTTTAGTATAAAGAACGTCGTCTGGATTAGCAATGATATGGCAAAGCGTTACTTGTTTACCCGGTACTAATTCTTGAACTATTCTCATCTTTTCTTTAAGTTCCATTTTAAACTCCTTTTAACCACCGATTTGACTTTTAATTCCTTTAGATAAAGCAACCTTTAAAAGTTCTTGCATCTTGCTATCTGGTGGCGGTAAAATTTCAGTTAATTGGTACTTTCTGCCAAGTTTATCATACTTATCCGTACCAAGTCTATGGTATGGAAGTAAGTGATATTCTTTCGCACCAATTTTTTTAGCATACTCGGCAATATCGCCAATATCTTTAGCGTTGTCGTTAAATCCCGGAACAACGGGGGTTCTAATAATAAGGTCTACCCCGCTGTTTGCGATTTTAACGGCGTTTTCTAAAATACGCTCGTTGCCGTTAGTTGTATATTCTTTATGCTTTTCCGAATCCATATGCTTGATATCCATAAGGTATAAATCAAGATACGGAAGTATTTTTTCGATTTTATCGTAACTAGAACAAGCAGTAGACTCTACTGCGGTATTGATACCGTATTCCTTTGCAGCGTGAAGTAAATCCCTAGCAAAATCAGGTTGACATAAAATTTCACCGCCCGATAAAGTAAGTCCACCACCACTACGCCTATAATAATGGCTATCCGCCATAATTTCAGGCATTAGTTCTTTAACAGTTACGTCTTTACCAACCGTTTTGAGTTTACCGTCTTCTTTCATTTGCTCGATTTCGTAATTTTGAGATTCGGGGTTACAACACCACTTACATCTCATATAACAGCCTTTAAAGAAAACAATCGTTCTTATACCCGGTCCGTCGTGGATAGAAAAGCGTTGAATATTAAATATTCTTCCTTTTGTATCGTAAATACTCACGTTTACCACCCTTGTTCCGTTCTATTAATAATATCTTCTTGAAGTGAACGCGAAAGCGTTGTGAAAAGCGCGCTATAACCTGCTACCCTAACTACTAAAGTTTTGTATTTTTCAGGGTTTTGTTGCGCATCGCGTAAAGTTTCCCTAGTTACAACGTTAAACTGAACGTGCATACCTTTTTGGTCGAAGTACGAACGGATAAGCGCAGAGAACTTCAATAACCCTTCCATACCCTTCAATGCTGACGGATGGAATTTTTGATTGAGTAGCGTTCCGTTCGATGCAGAGATAAGGTTAAGCCTTGCAACCGAGTTAGCGGTAGCGGTAGGGCCTTTAACGTCTCTACCAGACGCAGGGCCAATACCGTCGGCAATTGGCGTATAAGCAAGTCTACCGTCAGGAGTTGCGCCCGTTTGCGCGCCGAGTGGAACGTTAGCCGATACAGGGTAAAGTCCCGCTTGATATACACCGCCACGGTAGTATTTGTATTTTTCTACTTCTTTAGTGTAAGTGTCGGCAACTTTTCTTGCGAACATATCAATGCACTCAATATCATTGCCGTATTTAGGGCAAGTTTCATCAATTAAACGCTTGATTTCTTGATATCTATTTTTAGTTTCGCTAGAAAGCCTACCGCATTCAGTTACTTCTTTATAGATAGTAGAAATAACTTTTTCGTTAATTTCAATGCCTTTTTTAGCCAACTCGATAGCGAGTTCCGTAGTTAAGTCTTCGGCTTTTTTACCATCAACGCCATAGCCAAAGTTGTTTGCTAAAGCGTCTTTAAATTCTTGCATCGTAACGAGTTTTTCATCGAATACAAGTTGTTTTATAGCAATTAAACCGTCGGTATTATTAGCAATACCAAAGCCTTGAGGACCTGTAAAGTTGTAGATAGCGCCGCCTTCTTGA
>JAZURK010000206.1:0-2489 GCA_045606165.1 Christensenellaceae bacterium | reverse complement strand
TTCGTACCCTCGTTAAGAACGGTTACTTTTTCGTTAGTAATTTCTACGATTTCGCCCGATTTAAGTTCTTTATACGGCGCGTAACCTAATTTTTCAAAGGCAAACGGTTCAAGCGAAACGCAATAGCCGTCGTTATTTTTACCAATACTGATAGGAAGTCTACCATACTTATCCCTTGCAACGATTAACCTTTCGTCTTCAAAAAGAAACATTAAAGACGCCGAGCCTTCGATTACGTTTTGAACGTGCTTGATACCTTCAACGAAAGTATCTTTTTCTTCAATCAACGCGGAAATAACTTCAAGCGAGTTTACCCTATTGCCCGACACCGCTTGGAAGATACCAAACCCGCCTTTTAAGTATTCTTTAACAAGTTGTTCATTGTTGGCAATATAACCAACCATCACGATAGCGTAAGTACCGAATTTAGAACGCATAAGTAAAGGTTGTGGTTCAAGGTCGCTTATACAACCTACGCAAGCGTTACCTTTAAGTCTTGATTGGATATTATCAAATTTAGTTCTAAAAGGGGAATTTTCTACGTTGTGAATTTCCCTTTGAAAACCGTCTTCCTTATTAACGGCAGCCATACCCGCCCTTGAATTGCCAAGGTGCGAGTGATAGTCTACACCGAAAAACACGTCGAGAACGGCTTTCTTTTTACTAGTTATACCAAAAAAACCACCCATTGTGCACCTTTTATATTAGTTGAAGAAAAGTTTAGATAATTCCATTGGTTCGATGTATTCGCTACCTTTGTATACACGCATATTACCAGATGCAATTTCGTCGATTAAGATAACTTCATCACCAGCGTAACCGAATTCAAACTTAATATCGTATAAAGTAAGACCGCGAGCAGCAAGGTCGTCAGCGATAATTTTAGTAATTTTTTGAGTTTGCGCTTTCATATCGTCGTATTGTTTATCAGTCATAACGCCTAAAACGATTAAACCGTCTTTAGTAACGAGTGGGTCGCCTTTAGCATCGTTTTTGAAAGTCATTTCAACGTATGAAGGAAGGTCTGCGCCTTCTTCGATATAATCGCCGTATCTTCTTAAGAAACTACCAACTGCTTTATTACGGCAAATAACTTCTAAACCTTTACCAAATGGAGTTGCAGGAATAACTTCCATAGTAGTATCTTCAAGGTTAGCGCTAACGTAGTGAGTTTTAATGCCTGCTTCTTTGAGTTTTTCAAAGTAGTAAATAGACATTCTTAAGTTAACGTCGCCAACGCCTTCGATTGTTAAGCCAACCGAGTTTTCACCTGGGTCGAATTTACCGTCTTTACCAGTACAATCATCTTTAAATTTTAAAAGATAGTTGCCGTTTTCAAGTGCGAATACGTCTTTTGTTTTACCTGTGTAAACTAATTTTTTCATATATTATTTCTCCTTATTTATTAAAATTATCTTCTACCGCTTTGTTTTTTAATAAAACGGCTTGTTTGTCTTTTTCTCTTTTTTCGTCAAGTAATTTTGCTAAACCGTCGTCTGCTACCGCTAAAATTTCAATAGCAAGTAACCCCGCGTTAACGCCACCGTTAATCGCAACCGATGCAACCGGTATACCAGACGGCATTTGAATTGTTGAAAGCACGGCATCAATTCCGCCAAGCGAACCAGAGTTAACAGGGATACCGATTATAGGAAGTGTAGTATTTGCAGCAAGCGCGCCTGCAAGGTGCGCAGCCATACCAGCCGCCGCGATAATTACGCCAAATCCGTTTGCCCTAGCGTTTTTAGAAAACTCCGACGCCTCAACAGGCGTGCGGTGCGCAGAGTAAACGTGAACTTCGTAAGGTACGCCAAACGCTTTAAGCGTATCTATCGTTTTTTGAAGAATAGGTAAGTCACTATCGCTACCCATTATGATTCCAACTTTTTTCATAACAATCTCCTTGATTTTTTAAAATATAAAAGGACACACTAATCCTTTAAAAAAGGAAGTGTGCCCAGACGGTCGGCGATATATCCATTGTTCCAGCGTGGTACTCCACTTTTTCCGTCAGTCGCAAAGGACATTTTTAAATTTGATTTTATTTTATCATTTTTAATAAACCTTGTCAATTAAATTACGAAGTAATTATATATAAAGTATTGCATTTTTTTTAGTTATGAGATAAAATATTATCCAAGGAGAACTAACTATGCTTAACTTAACTAAAACAACTATCAATTTAGGTCTTGATAAACCTATAAAATTGCTTCACGTTACCGATATTCACTTAACCTACGCCAACGAACAAGATAGCGACTTCCATAAGGACTTTATGAAGGTTAGATACGAAACTTTTTATAACGAAGGTAATAAGCCTCCATACAACCCTAAAGAGTATTTTGAAATGGCTATCAAATACGCTAAAGAAAACGACTGCTTGCTTGTAAATACAGGTGACGCTTATGATATTTTAACTAAAGGCAACGTTGAAGTTTACAATAAAATTGTAAAAGGCGTTGATTATATGTTTACACCGGGCGGTCACG
>JAZURK010000205.1:0-3007 GCA_045606165.1 Christensenellaceae bacterium | reverse complement strand
CGGTTGACCTTTTACCTAAAGGGCTAATCAAACACAAGCAAGACAAGGCTCGCGAGTTTGGGTGGATACAATAGACCTTTTTGGTCATTGTAGTCGCACAAACAAAGCAGTTAACGCAAGTACTCTGCCGTGTTTCATTTGCGGTTGACCTTTTACCTAAAGGGCTAATCAAACGCTAGCAAGACAAGGCTCGCGAGTTTGGGCGGATACAATAGACCTTTTTGGTCATTGTAGTCGCACAAACAAAGCAGTTAACGCAAGTACTCTGCAGTGTTTCATTTGCAAGGCGATGAAACGACATAAGGTTGATGCAAAAGGAGTAATCAAACACAAGTAAGAGCAGGCAAACCCCGAAGATAATACTTGCCGTATTTTCGAGCGGGTTTAACGAACTATTACGCCGTGTTTCATTAGGACTTTATCAACCGTTGCCGTTGAAGAGCCTATTACTTAATGTACTTTTTAAGGTCTTCCACCCTATCAAGTTTTTCCCAAGGGAATTCACTTCTACCAAAGTGGCCGTATGCTGCGGTTTTGCGGTAGATAGGTCTTCTTAAGTCAAGAGTTTTAATAATAGAATAAGGTCTTAAATCAAATTCTTTATTAACAATATCTGCAATTTCGCCGTCAGGGATAACGCCTGTGCCGTCTGTATCAATAAATACTGAAAGTGGTTTAGCAACGCCGATAGCGTAAGAAAGTTCAAGCGTACATTCTTTAGCAAGACCCGCTGCAACGATATTTTTACAAATGTATCTTGCCATATACGCCGCGCTTCTATCAACTTTAGTAGGGTCTTTGCCACTGAAAGCACCGCCACCGTGAGGACAACTACCGCCGTAAGTATCAACGATAATCTTTCTACCAGTGAGTCCGCTATCTCCGTGTGGACCACCAATTTCAAACCTACCCGTTGGGTTGATATAGTATTTAGTGTTTTCGTCGAGTAATTCTTTAGGTAATACCGCCTCGATAACTTCCCTTTTTATATCTTCCCTTAATTGTTCAGTAGAAACCGATTCAGAATGTTGAGTAGATACTACAACCGCGTCAATACGTTTAACCTTTTTACCGTCGTATTCAACGGTTACTTGGCTTTTACCGTCAGGGCGGAGATAATCTAAAATATTTTGTTTTCTTACAAAAGAAAGTCTTTCAGTAAGTTTATGCGCAAGGGTTAACGCCATAGGCATATATTCAGGGGTTTCGTCAGTAGCATAACCAAACATTAAGCCTTGGTCGCCAGCGCCGATTTGGTCGGCTAAATCACCCGATTCACGATGCTCTATCGAACTATTTACGCCCATAGCAATGTCAGGGCTTTGTTCCCTAATACTTGTAATAACACCGCAAGTTTCGGCATCAAAACCAAATTTTGCCCTTGTATAACCGATTTCTTCAACTGTTTTACGCGCGATTGAAGGGATATCTACGTAACATTTAGTAGTAATTTCGCCCATTACTAAAATTAAGCCCGTGCAACAACTACATTCGCAAGCAACACGCGCTTCAGGGTCACTACTTAAAATAGCATCTAAAACTGCGTCGGAAATTTGGTCGCAAATTTTATCAGGATGTCCTTCAGTTACGCTTTCACTAGTAAAAAATTTATTCATTATAAACCTTCTTTAATTTTATTTGTGGTCGATTTATTTATCATAAACCATTATATAGTTTTTTAAAGAGATTGTCAAATACTATTTTTAGTGATATAATCTTTATATGAGTAATTATTGTAATATTTGCCCTAATAAATGCGGAGTTTTAAGAACTCAAGACAGTTTAGGTAGATGCAAAGCAACAAACGATATTAAAATTGCTAAATACTATCTTCACCCTTTTGAAGAACCGCTTATAAGCGGTAAAAACGGCTCTGGAACAATCTTTTTTACCGGTTGCGCGTTAAGGTGTGTGTTTTGCCAAAACTACGAATTATCAAGAAACACACGCGGTAAAACTATAACGCCTAGCGAACTTGCGGATATATTTAAAAAGTTAGAAGATATGGGCGCGCACAATATCAATTTAGTAACGCCGTCACACTACGCAAACGAAATTATTAAGGCTTTTGAAATTTACACGCCTAAAATCCCCATAGTTTATAACACCCACGGCTATGAAGATATTGAAACACTTAAAAAACTAGATAAGTATATATCGGTATATCTTCCCGACCTAAAATTTTTTAGTAGTGAAGTATCTAAACGCTATACCGGATTAAGCGATTATTTTGAAGTCGCGTCTAAAGCCGTTAAGTTTATGATGGAATCTAAAAAAACCGTCATAGAAAACGGACTTATGAAAAGCGGAGTTATCGTTAGGCATTTAATACTTCCGCTTTGTTCTAACGATAGCGTAGCAATTATTAAATGGTTTAGCGAAAATAAAACTAACGAGCCGTATTTTTCGTTAATGGCGCAGTACACACCGTTTGGCGATATTGAAAACTACCCCGAACTCAAGCGCAAAATCACTAAAAAAGAATACCAAAGGGCGCTTAACGCTATAGAAAACTATAATATTAGCGATTGTTTTATACAAGACTTAACTTCTTCTAAAGAAGAATACATACCTAGTTGGGATTTTTAATTGCCTAAACGGCAATAGCAGTTTTAAGCATTAAAACTGCACGATATCTTGTCTTGTAGACAAGGCGATATGCAAGACTTGTCTTGCGTGATATTCTTTGCAAAGCAAAGAGTGATTTTTTGATTTTATCTATATATCAAAAGTGGATTGCATTTTGCAATCCACTTTCATTTTTTGTTTTTCTTTTTAAGGGCGAAGTATTCTTTTAAAATTTGCCCTACTTGACTTGGCTCGCAATAAGTAAGCCGTGATAAAATCTCTTGTTCTTCTCTATTTTTCTTTCTCATAAAGATAGAGTGTGCAGTTTTTATAAAAAATTCCTACTTTCTACCAGTTGAACCAAAACCGCCCGCGCCACGTTCGGTGCTATCTAAACTGTCGCATTCAAGTCGGAGGCCAAGCGGTCTTAGGAAGACAA
>JAZURK010000204.1:0-7889 GCA_045606165.1 Christensenellaceae bacterium | reverse complement strand
TTGGCGTGTATAAGTAGCCTAATTCTTGTTTTTCCTTTTCAGTCATGATAACTCCCTAATTAATTGTAAGTCATTTTAAATATATTATCAATATAAAATGCAAACCAATAAGTTTTAAAAACAAACATATTTTATCATTTTATTTTTCCGTTTGCAATATATATTTGTAAAAGAAAGAAAAAATTTTTCAATTAAGGGTGTGTTTTTTAGTTGACAAAATTGTATTTTTTCTTTATAATGCTAGTATGTTAGCAATGGCTAACAAGTAGTAAAATTAAGGATTAAAAGGATTTTTATGGATCTAACACTTGCCGAAGTAGGTAAAGAATATATAATAAAAGAAGTTGAAACGGGCGATAGCGAAGTAAATTCGTTTTTGTTTTCGCTTGGCTGTTATAGTGGCGAGCCAATCACCGTTATTAATAAAATGAAAAGCGCGTGCATCGTCATTATTAAAAACGCAAGGTACAGTATAGATAAAAACCTTGCAATGCACGTAAAAATATAACTAGCGTTGCGGTATGGCAACGTTTAATTTTGTAAGATTGTTAGCAAAGGCTAACTTATTAAGGAGTTTTTTATGAAAATTGCACTTGCGGGTAATCCCAACAGTGGTAAAACTACTATGTATAACGCGCTTACGGGCAAATCTGAAAGCGTTGGCAACTGGGCGGGCGTTACGGTAGAAAAAAAAGAATATCAATTAAAGGGAAGTTATAACCCTTCTAAAGAAGAAATAGTAATCGTTGACCTTCCGGGTACTTATTCGATAAGCCCGTTCACTCAAGAAGAAAGCGTTACAAGTTCGTACGTAAAAAACGAAAAGCCAGACGTTATTATCAATATCGTTGACGCAACTAATTTAAGTAGAAGTTTGTTTTTTACAACTCAACTTTTAGAACTTGGTATCCCCGTAGTTGTTGCGCTTAACAAAACGGATATCAACGAAAAAAAGCACAATGGCATTGATAGGGTAGAACTTTCTAAACTACTTGGTTGTAACGTTATTGAAACGGTTTCTACTTCTAAAAGGGGTTTAAAAAACCTTATAAAAACTGCCGTTTCGGTTGTTGATAAAACGCAAACTTCGCCATATCAAAAAAGTGAAGATTTAAAGGATAAAACCGCGGCAGAACTTGACGATAGGCGTAGGTTTGATTTTGTAAACGAAATCGTTAGCAAGGTAGAAAAACGCTTAACCGCCACAAAAGATAGAACAAAACACGATAAGTTTGATAGTTTTATAACCAATCCTATAATTGGTATCCCCCTTTTCGTACTAGTTATTTTCGGTGTATTCTGGATTTCCCAAGCGGGCCCTGCCGTTTGGCTTGCCGATTGGCTTACGGGCATACTTGAAAGTGGTAAAGACGCGCTTGCTAATTTAATTAATAGCGACGGCGTTTGGGCATCGATACTCATTGACGGCGTTATCGGTGGCGTTATTGCCGTTATAGGCTTTTTACCGCTTGTTATGGTAATGTATTTCTTAATTGCGTTACTTGAAGATTGCGGTTATATGGCAAGGGCGTCGGTCGTACTTGACCCTATCTTTAAAAAAGTAGGCTTATCGGGCAAATCGATTATTCCTTTCGTTATCGGTACGGGTTGTGCCGTTCCTGGCGTTATGGCTTGTAGAACTATCAAAAGCGAGCGTGAAAGAAGGGCAACCGCTATGCTTGCGCCGTTTATGCCTTGCGGTGCTAAACTTCCCGTTATCGCACTCTTTTCAAGGGTATTTTTTGGAAATTCGCCTTGGATAGGCGCTACAATGTATTTCGTTGGCATATTAATTATCTTTTTATGCGCTCTTTTAATTAAGGTTATAACGGGCAGTAAAGCAAAAAAATCTTTCTTTATTATGGAACTTCCCGAATATAAAGTTCCTAGCGTAGTTAGGGCGTTTTTTTCTATGTGTCAACGCGGTTGGGCGTACATAGTTAAAGCGGGTACTATCATTTTGGTATGTAACTTTGTAATTCACTTAATGCAAAACTTTACTTGGCAGTTTACCCCTGTTGTTGAAGGTTTAGAAGAAAATTCTATCTTGGCGACTATTTCTGCGCCGTTTGCTTATCTTTTTGCGCCTATTATCGGCGTTGCGGTATGGCAACTTGCGGCATCAGCCATTGCAGGCTTTATCGCTAAAGAAAACGTTGTAGGTACTATTGCGGTGTGCTTTGGCATTTCTAACCTTATAAGCGTTGAAGAAAATATACTTGTAGGTGGCGCTACTGAAGTTGCTACAATTTTAGGAATTTCTAAAGTTGCAGGACTTGCATTTTTAATTTTCAACTTATTCAGTCCCCCTTGCTTTGCCGCTATCGGCGCTATGAACAGCGAATTAAAATCTCGCAAATGGTTCTGGGCGGGTATAGGTTTACAGTTTGCGGTAGGCTATTCGTTAAGTTTCCTTGTAATGTTCTTCGGTTCACTCTTTGCGGGTAATCTTTCCGTATACACTTCTATTTGGTATCCTATTTTAGGCTTTGCAATCGTATTTGCAGTAATTACTTTTATAACTTGCTTGATTATTAAAAATAAAAGCCAAGCAAAACAAGTAGAAGTTGAAATATCTTACGAAAGCGCAAGCGAAGATAAAAAGGTGGCGTAATGGAACTTGGCGAAATTATAGCAATAATCATTATTGCGGTTATAATAAGTTTATCGGTACTTGCGATAATCATTTCTAAAAAGAAAGGTAAAAAGTGTATTGGTTGTCCGTACTCGGATAGTTGTAGTAAAAAGAATTGTAATTCAAACAAAAAGGCGTAGAAATACGCCTTTTTTTAATATTTAAATACCCCTTTACAAAAGTTATAAAATTTGTTAAAATAAATAGGTATTAAATAAAAGGGGTTTACTATGCGTTATAGAGAATCTGAAGAAATGTATTTAGAAACTATATTTCTTTTAAGTAAGCAAAAATCAAGCGTGCGTTCCGTTGACGTTGCAACCGAACTTAATTATTCCCGTCCAAGCGTGTCAAGGGCGGTTAATCTTTTGCAAAAGAACGGCTATATCGTAATAAATGGTAGCGGGGAAATTACTTTTACCGATTTAGGCAAGCAAAAAGCCGTTAATATCTACGAAAGGCATAGCATTATAACCAAAGTCTTAACTAAAATCGGTGCAAGTGAAGAGATAGCCGAAGAAAACGCCTGCCGTTTTGAACACGCTATTACCCCCGAATTACTTGATATAATGAAAAACTTTTTAGAAAAGGCGTAAGTTATGTTATTAAAAGTTATTAGTTTTAACGTTAGGAATTGTAACGACCCTATTAGCGGTAGCGTAATTGAACGCGCGCCAAGAATTAAAAAGGTAACGGCGCCGTACGACGCCGACGTTATAGGTTTACAAGAATACACGCATAATTGGGAAGAAAGCGTTAAAGAACTCTTTTTAAGCGAATACGAAATTTATAATCAATATAGGTGCGAAGGTCCGTTTTACGAAGGCACGCCTATTTTGTGGAAAAGAGATAAGTTCGATTTGCTTAATAAAGGCTGTTTTTGGCTTTCGGATACTCCAAGCGTAATGTCTAAAGGCTACGACAGTTTGGGTTACCACCGCATTTGCTTATTCGTAACGCTTAAGGATAAAACTAGCGGAAAAGTATTTACTTTTATGAATACTCATTTTGGCTTTGGCGATGACGAGCAAGTGAAATCGGCTAAACTCATTAAAAAATACGCTAACGAAATTTCTAGCGCCCCAACCTTTATAACGGGTGACTTTAATATGCAACCGAATAGTTTAGGATATCAAGAATTTGTTAAAGATATGGGAGACGCCAACGCGCTTACCGTTAACGATAGAAGGGTTACTTATCACGGTTACTATACAAAGGACGCCAAGCCCGAACATATAGACTATTGCTTTATAGATAAAAGTGTAAAACCAGTTAATTTTAAAATTATCGACGAGTTAGACGACGGTAAGTATCCGTCCGACCATTACGGCTTGTACGTAGAACTCGACGTGTAAAATCAAGGTGATTGCTATGGATGGAAAAATCAATAATTTTGAACAAATTTGCTCGGTAAAACGCTTAAAATACGTTAGCGGTAGGGCAAAGGATTTAGAAATACTATTAGTTAATAACGGTAAACTCTGCTTTGAACTTTTAGTAGATAAATGCTTGGATATCGGTGCGCTTTATCACGAAGGAACTAATATTAGTTTTTTAACGGCGGGTGGTTTAAATACTCAAGAAAATGAGTTTGACGCTAACTTTAACGGTGGGTTTTTATACACTTGCGGGCTTGATACCGTTGGTGGTAGGATATTGCCTATTCACGGAAGAATTCACAATATTCCCGCTGAAATTATTAAGTGCGAAGTATCTAAAAGCGGGGTAGAAATCGTTGGAATTATTAAACAATACTTGCTTTTTGGCGAAAAACTTTCTTTAAAACGCACGGTAAAAACGGGTGTAAATTCGCAAGAACTTGAAGTTATAGACGAAATTTCTAACGACGGCTATTTAGATAGCGAATACTGTATTATGTACCACACTAATATCGGCTATCCTATGCTTGATAACGGGGTTAGTATCACCGCGCCAATCATTTCTACAACACCAAGAAATGATTATGCTAAACAATTCGTAGATACTTGTTTAACAATGTGCGACCCTAAAGCGGATAATGAAGAAACGGTGTATTTCCATACCGTTGAAAAGGGCGATATTACTATTGAAAACAAAAAGTTAAATAAAACGGTTTATATCAGTTATAACGAAAAGGCTTTACCACATTTAATCGAGTGGAAAAGTATGGTTTCGGGCGCGTACGCGCTTGGTTTAGAGCCGTCAACCACCACGTTAGACGGAGAATTTGCTAAAAAAACTATCAAGCCAGGCGAAACAGTAAAAACGGGCATAAAAGTTAGATTTGAATAACGGGTGAGTTATGAGTAATATTAGTGCAAAAGTAACGGAAATACAAGACGTTTATATAAAAAACTCTAACCGTGCTCAAAAGGGTAAAATTTTGCTTTACGATTTTGTCTTTTTAATGTTTGCTATCATTGGCGGTTTAATATTCTTTGCCGTAGACTATTTGGTTAGTATTTTAGGTGGGGATTTATGGACGGTGCTTTTTGTTTTAGTAGTGGCGTGCGTATTCGTGTTTTCTTACCGAGTATTTAAAAAAATTCCTTTTATTAATAAAAGGAATTATTATTTATATTGTTTGTTATACTGTTTAGGGTCGATAATTTTAACTTGGCTTGTATTCTTAATTTTAAACATCGTGGACGTGTTTAGTGGAAACGAATACTTTTTTATGTTTATAACGGTAAAGAGTTGGACTTTATTTCCGCTTTGCTTTTCTCTTATGGCGTTAGGATTAATCGCCATTAGTATTAGTTGCTTTAAAACTTGTAAAAGATGCGCAAGAAGTGGATTTGGTATTGCGTCAAAAAACAACTATATCGTAGAAAAAATTACTAAAGAGCACGTTGATAGCGTTAGGTGTGAAAAACCAAACGTGGAAACGGGGGAGTTGGAGCCGTATTACAAAACGTATTATAAAAACTACGAATACCGTTTTTATAGGCATTATTGTTCGGTTTGCGGTTATATAATTTACGAGAAAATGCGCAAGGTAAAGTGCCGTAAAAAATATCTTTCCGATATAGAAACTTTTACCGACGCTGAAAAAGCGTTAAATGAAAAGCGCATAGCGGATAGCAAAGAAATAATGCAAAAAAAAGAAAGTAAAACGATGGATAAATTGTACGCGATGTTTAACGATACTATAACTCCAATCGAAACTTCCGTAGAAAATCCAACGGAAAAGAAAGAATAAAAAAGACACCCAAGCGGTGTCTTTCATTATTATAGTTTACGTCTCCGTCATAATAACCATTATCATAGGATATATGTTCCATAACTCCTCCAATACAATTTTTATAGTGCGTGTATTTATGTAGTTAATAATTGAATTTACGGTTATTCAAATTATAGCATAAAGGGTATGTTATAGCAATACCGTTATTTATTTTTTATCTATATCTTGTAATAAAACTATTATAAAAGTTTACATATAATAAAAAAAGTGCTATAATTACGCTGTTTATTTTTTTTAAGGATTAAAGTTATGGGTTTTTGGAGTAAACTACATTTATTAACGGTTATTCCTACTTTCGTGGGATTTATAATAATAGCCTTGCTATTAAGAAAACTTTTAATAAAAAAATCGTACAAAATTAAAATGCTACCTATTAAGATTATTGCCGTAATAGTCATTTTAATAGAGTTTGGTAAACAACTTTGCTCTATTTTAATAGGATACGATTTATATCATCTTCCCTTTCATTTTTGTTCAATATTTGTGTACGTATTGCCTTTATTTGCATTTTATACGGGAAAAGGCAAAAATTACGTTAAGTCGTTTTGTACGGCAACGATGTCGGTATTGTTTATTGGTATGTTAGTCATGCCTGAAGTTATTTATTCTTATGAAAGAATAGAAACCTTTTTTACCGATTATTTGTCTTTCCATACGGTATTTTTTCATAATATAGTTATTTTAACGTTATTTATAATTATTGCCCTTGATTTGCATAAACCGACGGGTTGCGGTAGGGAAGTAGCTTTTATAATTATAGCTAGTAGTGTTTTCGTTGCCGTTGCTATCACCGCATCACACCTATTAGATACTAATTACTCTAATTTTTTGCATAGTACCATTAGTATAGTAAAAACACTTTATAGTAGTTTAAGTGCAAAAATCGGCGAAACGCCTACAATGTTGATTTATACTTTTGCTCTTGCAGTATTACACGTGTTAATAATTTTACTATTTAACTACGTTAACTTGGCGGTATGTAAAATAAAAGAAAAATTTATAAAAATTAGATAATTACAGTCTGTTTTATTGACTTTGATTTTTCAAAGTATTATAATAATATTACCATAAAGAGTGTACGAGGGACAAGCCCGATGACTACACAGCAACCTACTTAAATAGCAAGGTGCTAATGCTTGAGTGATGGGTGTATTGATAAAACTAAAACGCCTATCTTTCGATGGGCGTTTTTTGTATCTCTTATGGAATATTTTAAGAGGTATTTATTATGATAAACAAAAACGAAACCAAACGAAAAATCCCTGGCTTCAACGGACAATATTACGTTAAAATTGCTAAAGATGAGTGGGCTGAAAATTTAAACTGGCTTACTAAAAACTATTATAGTAACCCTTGCAAGTACAATTTAAAATCATATCCAAACGTACTTTGTATAGACGAAACCAAAAGGTGCTTTTTTGAAACAAACACTACTAGTATGGATAGCGCTATTTCGCAAGGACATCACGTTATAGAATTTGAAGAATTTAGAATTCGCCACTACTGGAATAATTGTGTTTTAACAATAGATATACAACAAAACTATCTTATAATTTTTTGTCAAGATTTATATATGCGTGTTTATGAGAATTTATTTAACAGTTGTTACGAACTATTTTTTAATGAAGAAAACAAACAAAAACTTATGTCTACTTTAACAAACAACGCTGAAAATCCCGACTTTAATTTTATAAAAGAAATTGATAAACAGTTTTACTTTGGCTCTAACGTAGAAGAGTGGTTTAAACTAGAAGAATTTGAAAGCTTTTGCCAAATAAACAATATCGAATATTTAAAAAGCATTCTGCCTATAAGTTGTATTGAAAAATATTACTGTTAACTCACATATAAAAGCCTCGTTCAAATCTTCCACAATCTTTTTTCGTGGCGGAGAGCGGGGGTTTCTGCCCCTTTATAAGGGGAAGGCAAACGAAGTTTGCGAGGGGATAGCGCCCTGCTAAGGGTAGCCCGAAGGGCAAATTTTCCGATTATGAAGTGGGAATTTGCTCCGCTCCTTATTCAAATAACAAC
>JAZURK010000203.1:0-2619 GCA_045606165.1 Christensenellaceae bacterium | reverse complement strand
CAAAATAATGTATACGTTAAAAGGCGAAGTTAAGCATTTAACTTTCGACAGCGACGATTTCTACGGTCCTGACTACGAGCCAATGCTCAAAGCGTTAAAAATCAAAAATATAGAGCCGTATATAGTAAGTGAGTCGGCTGGAACACAAGATATTGATGCTAAAGTAATGAAAACTTACTATTTTAGTTTATAAATAACGTGAAATCGCCTTGACTAAACTGGTTATATATGTTAATATATAAAAGGACTTAATATGAATAATGACGTTAATTCGGTTAATATTATCACAGACGGTGATTTAATTAGGTACTTTACTTCGTTTGATTGTAGCGACGGATTTTTGCTTTTATATAAAGGCGAAAAGTTTTTATACGTTGACAACCGCTATTACTTTGCGTCTAAACAAAATGCAAAAGCAACTACAGTACTATTAAGCGAAGGCTCGCTTAACGAGTTTATTAGTGAAAATCAAATAAAATCGGTGGGTATCGTTTACGAATACACAAGTGCAAGTTTTTTAAAATCTTTAAACGAATTAAACGTTAAGGTTTACGATTGCGCGGACTATATTGCAAGTTTAACTTCGGTAAAAACCGATAATGAAATTGACCTTATTAAACAGTCTTGCCAAATTGCTGAAAAATCTTTTTTTCAACTTTTACCTTTTATAACAGAGGGTGTAAGCGAAAGGGATTTAAAGTTAGAACTTGAGTATATTATGGCAAAGAACGGCGCGGAAAAACCTTCGTTTGACACTATTATAGCGTTTGGCGAAAATTCGGCAGTTCCGCACCATAAAACTTCAAATAAAAAACTTACGGTTAACTCGCCGATACTTATAGACTTTGGTTCGTTATACGGCGGTTACTGTAGCGATATGACAAGAACGCTTTTCTTTGGTGAACCAAACGAAGAATTTTTAAAAGTTTATAACGCGGTAAAACTCGCGCACTTAACTGCTTTTGAAAATATTACTTCGGGTATAACCGGTAACGTTGCCGACGGATACGCTAGAAAAGTATTAAATGATAACGGCTACGGCGAGTATTTTACTCACAGTTTAGGTCACGGTATTGGCGTAAAAATTCACGAATCGCCAAGGTTAAGCGTTAAAAGCAACTACGTTTTAAAAGACGGCAACGTCTTTTCAATCGAGCCGGGCGTATATTTGAACGGGAAGTTCGGCGTTAGAATAGAAGATACCGTTGCTATTATAAACGGCAAATGCGTATCTATGATGACAAGTGATAAAAATCCGATAATTTTATAATCGGTAATATAAAAACTATTTTCAAGGAGAAAATTATTATATGGTATTAGCAGGCGATTTAAGAAAAGGTGTAACTATTGAATACGATGGAAAGATTTTTACCGTTGTTGATTTCTTACACGTAAAACCGGGTAAAGGTGCAGCTTT
Organism: Christensenellaceae bacterium; assembly: GCA_045606165.1. Classification (GTDB taxonomy): domain Bacteria; phylum Bacillota; class Clostridia; order Christensenellales; family Borkfalkiaceae; genus HGM11412. The sequence goes on along the minus strand of JAZURK010000203.1, from coordinate 1,202 downwards.
CGTTAGAACGACTTTAAAAAACGTTATTGACGGTAAAGTTTTACAAATCACTTTCAACCCAACTGAAAAGTTCGAAAACGCAGTTATCGAAACTAAAAAGATGACTTATTCATACAGCGACGGCGAACTTTACTACTTTATGGACGAAGAATTTAACATGGAGCCACTTGATTACTCTCAAGTAGAAGACGCGTTAAAATACATTAAAGAAAACGACCCTGTAACAGTTAAATTCTATAAAGGTAAAGCCTTCTCTGTAGATTGCGAAAACTTCGTTGAATTATTAGTAACCGAAGCAGAACCAAGCGTTGCGGGCAACACTGCTACAAACGCAACTAAACAAGTTAAACTTGAAACTGGTATCTACATTCAAGTTCCTATGTTCGTTAACGAAGGTGATATTATCCGTATCGACACTAGAACGGGCGACTATATGGAAAGAGTTAAAAAATAATAGGATTAACTGCCTGACAGAATTTACGCTGTCAGGCTTTCACTTTTTATATGAAGACTGTAATTATAACGGGTGCGTCTCGCGGAATAGGTCGCGCGACTGCCATTAAATTCAAACAGAATAACTATAACGTTTTGGGTACGTACTTAAACTCAAAAACTCAAGCGCAAGCGCTTGAAAAAGAGTATGGTATTGATATGCAACCGTTAAACGTTAGCGATTGTAAAAGCGTTGCCGATTTTTTTGATTACGCGTTAAATAAATACGGCAAGATAGACGTAGTTATCAATAACGCTGGCGTTGCAACAAGCCAAAAGTTTATTTTAGACGTAACCGAACAGGAATTCGACGCTCTTGTTTCCGTTAACTTTAAAGGAACTTTTAACGTTCTAAAAAAAAGTGTAGAAACAATGCTTTCAAGCGGTGGAAGGATTATTAATATTTCGTCAATCTACACTTTACAAGGTGGAAGTTGCGAATCCGTATACACTGCCACGAAATACGCGGTAAACGGCTTAACTAAAGCGGTAAGTGAAGAACTGTCTAGTTCGCCTATTGAAGTTTGTACGGCTATTTTAGGACTTATTGATACCGATATGAATAGCCATTTAACAAACGTCGAAAAATTAGAGTTTATTAAAGAAATAGGTTTAACTGAAATTCCTACCGCAAAAGACGTTGCCGACGAATTGTTTAACGTGATTACTAATAAAGCTAGCGTAAACGGTAAAGAATTTAAAATTTTTAC
>JAZURK010000202.1:0-12173 GCA_045606165.1 Christensenellaceae bacterium | reverse complement strand
AAATTTTTTAAGTTTTTTTAAGGGATTTTACATATAAAAAAACGGAAGTACACAAACGTATACTCCCGCAATTTTTTTACTATTTAATACTATCAAATAAAAATATTTAGTGATACAAGCGTAACGATAAGCGTTGGAATTGCTACCGTTACACCCATTTTTAAAAAGTCTAAATACTTAAAAGATAGGTGTTGTTCGTTTAAAATTGAAGACCACATAATTCCCGCAAGCGCCCCTATCGGAGTAAAAAACGCGCCAAGGTTAGAGCCTACGATTGACGCAAAAACCGCCTGTGTTTGAGTAATTCCTTCAAGCGGAGATATCACCGAACAAAAAAGCGCGCTCATAGGGATATTATTTATGACGTTAGCCGATAAAAATGAAGAAAATCCATATTTGTAGATAGCATACTCTTTACCTAAAAAACCATTAATAAGACTTGTAACACCTTTATTTTCAAGGGCTATTATCATAATAAACATAGACAAAACGAAAGGAATTAACTGCCACGGCGCACGCTTAATACAAGCGGAAATATGCCTTGGCGGAATTTTTTTAACTAGCCCGATTACAAGTATCCAAATAAATAAACTCAACACTGCAAAAAGCGAAACTAGCCACATTTCGATGCCAGCGTACGATGAAACTGCAAGCATAATCGTGCATACCGCTAAATGAATAATGCCTACTATTAAACTAAATTTATCTTCGATAACAACGTCTTCGTGAACGCCAATAATATGCTCTTTAAGTTTGTTTTTGTTGGCGGTAAAAAGAATAGCAAAAGCGGTAATTCCAGCAAAAATCGTAGGTATAATCATAACTTTCGCATAGTCAATAAAGTTAATTCCGTACGCGGTTGCAAGGTAAATATTAGTTGGATTACCTACTACCAAAGCCATACTCCAAGTATTAGCGGCAATAAATTCCGCTGCTAAATACGGAATAGGATTAATTTTAGCGTGTTTTGCAAAGTAACAAATAAACGGCGTGAAAGATAAAATTATTACGTCGTTTGAAGTAAACACAGTAAGCACCGATACCGTTATATAAAGATAAAAAAACAATCTTAACTGACTTGCTTTTGAGTTTTTTAACGTTATATTTGCTAAATACTTGAAAAAGCCAAGTTCATCTAAAAATAACGAAAGTATCGTCATAGATATAAACAATACTAAAATTTTAATAGGGTTGATAGCCGTATTGGCTGTAAGCGAGTTTACAACGACTTTTATATCAATACCGCTAACTAAAACAACGACGAAAGCACCTATTAGAGTAAACACCCAATAGGAGTCAATTTGAAATTTGAATATTTGAATTTTTGGGATAAACAGCACCCCAACAATCATCATTGCGCAAGTAATAGCGCTAAATATTATAGTTAAAGTCATTTGTAACCCCACCCTAATTTTATTACCAACGTAAGTGGCAATAAAATTAGGGTGTAGCACGATTAAACAATCGGCGTACACCCTTAATTATTTTTTTCTTATTCACCTTTAAATGGTAAAAGGTCAGCAAGTCTAGCCCTTTTAATAGCGCTAGCAAGAGCCCTTTGGTGTTGCGCGCAAACACCTGTCATACGTCTTGGAAGGATTTTGCCTTTTTCAGTAACGTATTTTTTAAGTTTTGCAACGTCTTTATAATCTATTTTTTCAGCCTTTTCTACGCAGAAAACGCAAACTTTTCTTCTAGGCGCTTTTCTGATAGGCTTTTTAGAAATTTTTTCTTCCATTATTTATTCTCCTTTTTAAAATGGTAAACCTTCTTCGTCGGATACCTCTTCAAGTACCGGCGGATTCTTTTTAACAGGTTGTGACATTTCTAATTCATCACCGCGACTACCCGTTGATAAAAATTCAATTTCGTTAGCAACGATATCGGTAACGGTTCTTTTAACGCCTTCTTTATCTTCGTAAGTACGGTTTTGTAAACTACCAACAACGGCAACTTTGCTACCTTTTTTAAGAAATTTACCGCAGTTTTCAGCTTGACCCCTCCAAACAGTGATATTGAAGAAGTCTGCATCTCTATTACCGTCTTGGTTAACGAACGTTCTGTTAACTGCTATAGCGAAACGGCAAAAAGCAACGCCACTTGTAGTTTCCGATAATTCAGGGTCCCTTGTCAAATTACCTATTAAATAAACTTTATTCATAATTCCCTCCGATTACACCCTAGTAATCAATCTTCTTAAAATACCGTCAGTAATGCCGGCTACCCTTTTGAGTTCCGTAATAAGATTTACGTCACTTTCAAAAGCCATAAGAACATAGTATCCTTCTGTTTTGTAGTTGATAGGGTAAGCAAGTTTCTTTACACCCCATTTGTCAACTTTCTCAACAGAACCACCGTTTTCTTTAACAACGTTTTCAAATTTAGCAACGATGTTATCCCTTACTTCTTCAGCAAGGTCGGTAGATAAAATGTAGAGCATTTCGTACTTTCTCATATTTTTAACCTCCTGGACTTATTGGAATACGGTTGACCTCGTATTCAAGGTTTATAGCGTTTGGAAATATTCCAAATCATAACAATTATATATAAACTAAATAAAAAAGTCAACGCTTTTTAGCCGTTTTATTTATTTTTTATAGTCTATAAGCGGTATAGCCCTTTCCGTCGGGATAAATTCTCCGTCAAAATAGCCTTTTACGATATAGTATTCGTGGTGATAAGTTCTATGCGGAATAAGATAAATGGTTTTTTTAGTAAAGTATTTTTCAATATCGCTATTTAGTGGCGACGCCGTTAAAACGTAGTCGCATAAATCGGCGTTAAGTTCGATTACCGCAGTTTGATAGTCCGTTTTAAATAGGTCGAAAAGCGCCGTTCTTAATTTCATAATCATATAGTCGTTAGAAAAAACTTTACCTTCCCCGCGACAATACGGGCAAGTTTTATTTAAAAACTCCGTTACTTCCTTGCGCTTTTTGGTACGCGTAAACTCAACAATCCCAAGCCCTGTCATACCGATAACGGTACATTTTAACCTATCTTTTTTAAGTTCTTCGCTTAAGTATTCTAAAAGTTTTTTACGGTGCTTTTCTTCTTGCATATCGATAAAGTCAACGATTACTATACCACCTATGTTGCGAAGTCTTACCTGACGCGCTATTTCTTTAGATGCTAAAAGATTAGTTTGGTAAACGGTTTCTTCTAAATCCTTTTCGCCTATAAAACCACCCGTGTTTACGTCGATAACCGTTAACGCCTCTACCCTGTCGATAATAAAGTACGCTCCGCTATCAAGGTTAACGCGTTTATGTAAAAGTTTTTCCACGTCTGAAGATAAGCCGTAATAGGTAAACATATCGACGTTTTCACTAAAATAGCAAATTTTCTTTTTGATTTTATCGTAAGACTTTGGTAAATTATTAAGCCTATCGAAAATCTCTTTATCCCCGACTATAATTTTTTCTACTTCTAAAGTAACTACGTCGCGAATAAGACGCATAACCAAGTCGCCGTCGCTATAAACGACGTCGCCAACACTTGCCGTTTTATATTTTCCTAAAACGTCTTCAAACTGTTTTATTAATAATTCCGCCTCTTTTTTTATTTCGCTTGTCTTGGCGTTTTCACTTGCTGTTCTTAAGATAAAACCACCGCTTTTACGCTTTAAGCCGTTAACTAATTTTTCTAGTTTTTCTCTTGTTTTTTCGCCTTGGATTTTTCTAGAAACCGCATTGAACGAAAGGCAAGGAAGATACACCAAATACTTACCCGCAAGCGAGATATTATTTGACAGTCTAACCCCCTTACTACCCGTAGACGCTTTGATTGCTTGCACCATAACCTCGTCGTTTTCGTTAAGGTTTAAAACGGTAGGAAGAACGCCTTCTTTAAAATCGTTTTTATCAACTAGCGTATCAAGCGCGCTTAAGTAACCGTTTTTTTCAAGCCCCACGTCAATAAAAGCCGCTTGCATTCCGTTAAGTACGTTTTGCACCTTGCCTTTATAAATGCTACCGACTATTTGATTTTTTTTAATTTTTTCAACGTGATACTCAATTAAGCGGTTATCGTTCGCTAGCGCGCCGACAATCGTTCCGCCAATCCTGTCTAAAAACAAGTTTAAAGCCATTTTTATAAATTCTCCAAGTACCTTTCTACGTCAAGTCCGTCTAAAAATCTAGCGCCAACTTTTACGACGTCGATATGCTCGCCACCGTAAGTTTTAATAAGTGTATTGCATAAATAATCGGGACGCAAAGTATCATTGCCAAATTTAAGGGTGGCAATTAGCGTTTCCCCGTTAAAGCGAAGGTCGATTATTTTATCCCTAACCTCTTTTTCTTCGCCTTTTTTATCTACGATAACAAAACTTTCAGCATTTAAAATTTCGTTTACGTCAAAATACGGTATGCCTTTAATTTCGTAAATCGCACTTGTAATACCCGATGCTACTTTTACTTTTTTATCGGTAGTAAACGCCCTTACGCACCTAATACCTTTAGGCGCGCAAGCGTTGAATTTATCTTTAAACCCGTCAGCCGATTCGTCGGTATCAAGCAAACAATACTCGCTCGTGCTTTTTAGTCCTAACGCGATTGGCGAACTCATATAAATTAAAATATGCGGATTAAAACCTTGTGAGTATTTAACTGAAATACCCGTTCTTCTTATAATTTTAGTTAAGTGTTTAAGCATATCAAGGTGCGGAATAAACTGACCGCCGTTTAGTTTAGAGTACTCTATTAAAATCATTTTTTAAAGCACCTCCCCTCAAGTCCGCAACCTTTACAACCGCTTTGACACCCGCCCGAACACTTATCGCTATACGCCAAATTCCTCTCTTTTAAAAGGAAGGATTTTTTAATGCCCATATCAATAAAGTCCCAAGCGAAAATTTCGTTATCTTCAAAGCGCTTTAAGTATTCGTTTTTATCAACGCCCGCGTTGTCAAAAGCGGTATACCACTTATCCGGCTTAAAGTATTCCGACCAACTATCGAAAATACAGCCTTGCTCGTACGCGTTTAATAACACCTTGCCCAACTTTCTATCGCCCCTAGCAAGTACCGCTTCCATTTCGGAAAGTTCATAGTCGTTCCACTTAAGCGAAACGCCTTTTATAAACAAGCGTTTTTTAAGCACGCCAAGTTTGTGTTCTACTTCTTCTTTAGTTACGAATTTTTCCCACTCGAAAGGTGTAAACGGTTTAGGAATAAATGTAGAAACGCTAACGTTAATTCTTAAACCCCTTAACCTTTTTTCGTTTTGCGAGTATACCGATTTAATCATTTCAACGATGTCGCAAATACCCTCTAAATCCTCGTCGATTTCAGTAGGTAAACCAAGCATAAAATAAAGTTTTATTGCCGAATAACCAAGGTTAAACGCCTTTTCTACGCCCGTTTTGATTTCTTCTTCAGAAATATCTTTATTGATAACGTCCCTTAACCTTTGCGTACCTGCTTCGGGCGCGAAAGTAAGGCTGTTTTTCTTGGCTTCTTGAGCGTAATATTCCTCGAAACTATCAATTCTTAAAGACGGCAACGACACGGTTGAATTTTTAGGCAATCTTTCTTTTAACGCCGATAAAAGTTCTTTTAAGTGCGGATAGTCGCCCGTTGATAAACTGTTCATACTTAACGATTCAAAGCCCGATGAAAGCATAATATCGCACGCCGTTTTAATTAAGTTTTCTACGCTTTTAGTTCTTACGGGACGATAAATAAATCCCGCTTGACAAAACCTACAACCACGATAGCAACCGCGCATTACTTCAATAACGCCCCTATCGTGCACCGCCTCGATATTTCCAACGATTTGAGTGTGCGGAAATACTGCGTTTTCTAAATCCATACAAAAAGCTTTCTTTACCGTTTTACCTTCAAACCTAACGATTTTACCGTTTTCGTAAACGGGATAGGTAAGTGACGGAACGTACACGCCGTCGATTTCAGTCGCCTTTTCTAAAAATTCCTTTTTGGATTTTGTTTTTAACTTGAGTTCGGCAAGTTGACGCATACTGTCTTCTCCGTCGCCAATTACGAAAATATCAAAAAAGTCAGCAAGCGGTTCCGGATTGCACGCGCAAGGTCCACCCGCTTGTAAAATAGGGTAATCTTCTCCCCTATCTTTAGCAAGAAGTGGAATTTCGGCTAAATCAAGCATATACAAAATAGTCGTGTAACTCATTTCATACTGAAGTGAAAAGCCTACCATATCAAATTCTTTAAGCGGTTTTTTAAGCCCTAAAGAAAAAAGTGGAATTTTATTTTCTTTTATTGCGTTACCAAGGTCGGGCCAAGGCGCGTAACACCTATCTGCCGAGCAACCTTCCACCCTGTTTATAACTTCGTTTACAATTCTTATACCTAAATTACTTAAGGCTACTTCGTAAACGTCGGGAAAACATATACAGTAGTTAAAATCCCCCCACTTTAAGTCGGGTTCGCCAAACTCACCGCCAATATAGCGCGACGGTTTTTCAACGTTTACTAAAATTTCATCAATAGTTTTCATAAATACCCTTTAAATTTGTTCTTAACCTTAATATTTTATCACGAAATTACACTATTTTCAATGCTTTTTGAATATAAATAGCAAAAACCCATTGGATTTTACTTCCAATGGGCGTAATTTTAATATTTTAATAATCGTTCAAGCGAAGTTGCATTATCGCTTGAGATATTATATACGGGTATTTCGTTAGTTAACGCGTTAGTTTTTATGTGGAACACAAATGTAGAAATCCCCGCCTTTTTACGAAGTGGCGTGGTTTTTTCTTCAACGCCGATAAGGTGGTTTTTGTTTATAACAGTTATCGTTTTAACGATACTTCCGCCGTAAACGGTAATCTTGCCGTCCTTTACGGTAACTCCGCTATTTTGGTATGAAAGCGCGCCTAAAAGCATTACAAAAGCAACTACCACCGCGTAAGCAAAAAGCAAAATTAACGTTAACGGCAACACGATGCTATACGCTTTAACAACGAGTATTACCCCAAGCGTAATTAAGTAGGCTAATCCTACGAAAATGCTAATAAACCCGATTGTCCAAAGAATAAACGGTGGGTATTTTACCGCTTTAATTTCCTTTTCGTTAGGGATATATTCAGGAAGAATTTTAGATAAATTTTCGTTAATTTCGCTAACCTTACAAAGAGGCATTAACACACCTACGGTATACGCCTCGCCACCGTTATTGTTAGCGTTTTCGTTAACGTAGCCTATAACTTCTAAACTTACCGTAGCGTAGCCAAAAAGCCTTTTTATTATACCTTGACTAATTTTTACGCCTTTAATTTTAGAAAGTTTAAACGTGTTGGTATGCCTTACTAAAAGTCCGTAATTAACTTCTATATCGCTTTCGTTTTTGTAAACTTTAAAGTCGTAATAGGTAAAAAACGACGCTATTATACTAATGATAAACGAGAGTAAAACGGTAATTAAAATACATAAGCCCGCTATCATTAAAAAGGCGAGATAAAAGTTTTTGAAACTAATTAAAAACACCGAGGTAAGCGTTGATTTAAGTACCGCAAACGATACCGCGGTAAGCACTGCTAAAATTAAAATAACCGCAAGCGAACTTATTAAATTTAAAATAGAATAAAGCAAAACTTTTTTAGAATTAAATGCGTATAAGTTTTCTTTTTCTATCGTATTTTCTTCGATAATATCTAACTTTTTACCTGCTTGTAAAGCCTTTAATTTAGCAATTAATTCGTCTACCGTTTCATTTTTTTCGATAATTACTATTTCCGCGCTATGAGAGTTATGCGTCGCACCGCTATCCACCGTTAACACGGCTATTTTAAAGAGTTTTTGAAAGATATTTTGCCTTTTATTTACCGCGTGCATTTTTTGATATTCTAAAACGGAAGTTTTTTTGAACAATACACCGCGCTTACATATAACTTCTTGCTCTTTGAGTTCGTAGCCGGAAGTTTTTACGTATAAAAAACTGTACAGTGTTTTAAGTGCGTAAACGACTAAACCGATAGCCCCTAAAATTATTGACATTTCAATGGCAACTTCGTAACTGTCAGGTTCTTCCATGCCCGAAAAAACGAGATAAACTACGATTGCTAAAATTACCAAAAAATCAACGACCAAATGGTATTTGATATAGTTTTTATCAAATTTCTTCATTGCTTTCTTCCCCTAAACGAGCGTTAAGGTAACTCTCAAGTTCGTTAACCATTTGAGTTGCTTGGTTTTTATTTATGCAAGCAATGTTAAAGTTAGAGCCCGCCGTAGAAACGGAAACTCCCCCAAGCCCCATAATGAGCATTATAGGACCTTCGTAAACGTGTAAATCTTGAATTTGTTTAACGGGTAACACTATTTGAGTTTTAAAAATTACGCCCTTTTTAATAACTATGCGATTATCGTTATAGCCGTAAGAATAAAAAGCGTATTTTAAGAAAGGATAAACGATTAAAAATACCGACAATAAAATGCAAGGAATACCTAAAGCAAGTAAAAGTATTTTTTGCGCGTTTTCGTTTGCAAATAAAATAATAATCGACGCAGTAGCCAAAATTAAAATAACGGCTAGCGCGCTTTCAATAAGCCATAAAGCTCTTACTTTTTTATCAAGTTTTTTTAGTTCCATAAATCCCCCTTTTTATACGGTTGGTGGCAAACGAGAAAGGTCTTCTTTTAAATGTTCCGTAATGCACTCTTCAAGCACGGAAAACTTTTCGCCATCGTAACTAATTTTAAAAATTCCGCAGTTAGGAAACCACGGAGTCGTGTCCATTTTTTCAAAAGAACCGTAGCAAAGTTTGGCAACGAGAGCGCGAATAGGCGTTGCGTGCGTGCCTATAAGCACCGTTTTGCCCATTTCTTTTTGGGCAATTTCAGTAACTTCGTTAAACACTCTATTAGCAAGCTCTATAACGCTTTCGCCACCTGCCGTTCTAACTTTATGCACCGTAGTTCGCCACATAGCGTAATCTGGATAAGTAGCCGATAATTCATCAAACGATTTACCTTCCCACTCGCCCGCGTAAATTTCGCGCAAGTTTTTATCTTTTATAACTTGAAGATTTTTACTATCGGCAACGCCTTTTACGGTATCATAAGCCCTATCTAAATCGGAAGCGTAAATAATGTCGACTTTTTTATCTAAAAAGTATTCGGTAACGTGCCCTGCTTGTTTTAAGCCAAGTTCGCTTAACCCTACGTTTGTGTGGCCTGTAAAAATTTTTTGGGCATTAGCAAGTGAAAAACCGTGCCTTACAATATAAATAATTGTTTCCAATTTAGTTCTCCTTGTTTAAAAGGTAATCTATTGCAAGGTTATAACCTTGAAAACCCTTGCCCACGATAGACTTTTTGGCAAACAACGAGATATAACTTAATTTTCTAAAATCTTCACGCTCGTTTATATCCGTTATATGCACTTCAACGGTAGGAATATTAACGGATTTTAACGCGTCTAAAATAGCAATACTAGTATGAGTATAAGCGCCCGCGTTAATGATTATTCCATCGAATTTATTATACGCTTTTTGAATAGCCGTGCAGATATCCCCTTCGCTATTTGATTGAAAGCATTTAACTTTAGCGCCCGTTTTTTTAGCGTGAAGTTTAATTTGTTTTACTAAATCTTTATAGGTTGAGTTTCCGTATAAACTAGGTTCTCTAACCCCTAGCATATTAAGGTTTACACCGTTAATTACAAGAATTTTCATAGTTTAAAATAATCTCCTTAACGGCTGTACCTATTTCGCCGTTATTTTCTACTGCGTAGTCGCAAGTAAATTCGTATACGCTTTTGCGCTTTTCATAAAGCGCTTGTACTCCTTGCTTTTTTGAAAGCGGACGGTTATCGGTTGAAAGCAAGTCTAAATTTCTTTTGATATAAAAAATCACGCCGTTGCGGTTTAAGTTTTTAACGTTTATATCCTTTAAAACCGCACCACCGCCAAGCGCGATAACCACACCGCGTTTAAGGGATAAGTCCTTAATGACGGTGCTTTCAATCTCCCTAAACTTTTCTTCACCTTCACTTTCTATTATTTGCGACGGCGTTTTGCCGTAAGTTTTTTCAATAACTTCGTCGCTATCGTAAAACTCTTTGTTTAGTAGTTTTGCAACCGCTTTACCTATCGTGCTTTTGCCCGAAGACGGCATACCCGAAAGAATAACGTTTTTAGTTTCAAAATCAATCTCTTTAACGATATTTTGGGTTATAGCGTTATCTTTTTTACTTCCCGTCCAAATTTCGTAAGCCAATACCGCTTGTTTCACAAGCATATCAAGACCGCCGTTACAAGGGATATTAAGGCTTTTTGCTTGAGATAAAAGTTCTGTGATTTTAGGATTGTAAACACAGTCGAAAACGCCTAAAAGTCCTTTAAACTTTGATAAATCAATAGGCTTGTTTTCAACGCTTGGATACATACCTACGGGGGTTGTGTTTATTATGATTTGAGTATCTATATAATCGTAGCAGTTTTTATAGTTAATATCCCCCGTTCTACTAACGATATAGTATTTTTTAGCCTTTTCGCGCTTGCAAAGTGCAACCGCCGTATTTGAAGTTCCACCACTACCTAGTATCATAACGACCTTGCCCGATACTTCAACGCCTACTTTATTAAGCATATAATTCATACCGTCAACGTCGGTGTTATAGCCGTAAAGAACTCCGTTTTTATTAATTACGGTATTAACCGCACCAGCAAGCGTAGCGGTAGGCGAAATTTCGCGCATAAAAGGTATAACGTCCTTTTTATACGGAATAGTCACGTTAAATCCGTCGCAATCGGGGTTAGTTAAAAACTTATTAAGTTGTTCTTTATTAAGTTCTTTTAAAGCGTATTCGAGCCCAAGTTTATTGTGGATAATTTTAGAATAACTGTGCCCGAGTTTTTCGCCTATTAAACAATATTTCATATGAGTTCCTTGTACGTTCCCAAGAATTTGAATTTAAGCGAACCGTTTTCAAGTTCGGAAATCAAGTTAAGCACACCGCTATCTTTAACGCTACCTTCAAAATCAAAGTAGAATAACACTTCAAAGTCAGTACCGATAATAGGTCTAGATTCTATTTTAGTTAGACTTAAACCGAGCGATGCGAAACGCGTTAAAATTTTACTTAAACTGCCAATTTCATTTGACGCTGCCGTCATAACGCTAATTCTATCGTTACCTTCGTAAACTTTTAAATCTTTACTAATAACGATAAACCTAGTATAGTTGTTTAAGTTATCTTGTACGCTTTCTTCTAAAATTTTAAGACCGTAAAGTTCAGCGCATTCTTTAGAACATAAGCAAGCGATAGAGGTATCGCTAGAAGTAGCAACTTTTAACGCCGCAACCGCGGTATTTTCAACTGATTCAACTTCTACGCCGAGTTTTTTAGCGTATTCGTGGCATTGCGAAAGGGCTTGTTGATGAGAAATAATCTTTTTAACGGATTTTATATTCCCACCGTTTACCACCGCCAAACAATGGTTGATTTTAACCCTTACCGAACGCACGATATAAAAGTTGTATTTTGTCATAAGGTCGTAAACTTCAAGTACCGAACCCGCAGTACTGTTTTCGATAGGCAAAACGCCGTACTCGCAAAGTCCGTTGCCAACCGCCGAAAATACCCCTTCAAAGTTTTTAAAATAACTGATATCACAAATAGGAAAAACCTTTTTAGCGGCGCTACCGCTGTTTGCGCCCGCAACACCTTGACAAGCAACGCTTGCAGACACTGGAAAACTTGGCAATTCGCCGTTTGTTAATTCTTTAATTTTATCTACCGTTTTAGACGATTTGTTTATCAATGCGCCTTGATAAGATTTGCTTAAAGTGAAAAGTGTTGAATATAGTTCCTTTAAGTAAAATTGCATATTTTCGGGAGTTTTTTTAGATAAACGGTATAGAATACCGTCTTCCCTTGAAGTATCTTGCACGTTTTTGCCCGTTTCTTTTTTTGTTTTAGCAACTTCACCGCAAAGTTCCATACGGTTTAAGAAAAGTTCAACGAGTTTATCGTCTATTGCGTCTATTTCCGTTCTAATATCTTTTAAGTCTTTCATTGTTATTCTCCTAGTAATTCATCGACAATGGCTATTATTACCGCACTTTCAATGCACGGAACTGCCCTTGGAACGATGCAAGCGTCGTGTCTGCCTGAAATTTTAATTTTACAGTTTCTTTTATTTATTAAATCTACCGTTTCTTGTTCTTTTGAAATTGACGGAGTTGG